>JACAFF010000021.1 GCA_013388455.1 Nitrospirota bacterium | reverse complement strand
GCAGGGAGCAAGGCTGTTGATAAAAGAATTCAAGGGAAAGAAGTACATCAGTTCGGAAAAGGCGATGATCCTTCTGGCTGGGTAAGAAATGACCTTGATAATTCTATGAGAACATGTGAGACCTGCCACATTAATGGATGGCAGAATGCTCCAATAGCAAAGCATAGCTGGTTGCCTCCATTGCATATGGAGAAACTCTCCTGTCAGGCATGCCATATCCCTTCACGTGCGGTGAAGAGCGCACTTGTTCAGGCAAGTGACGTTTTCAATCCAGCTCCCAGAATTACGCCGCCTCCAAAACATATCTGGACTTTTTATGATCAGGAGATGAGATTCTGGAATCATTACGGTGAACTTGAGCTTTTCACTGCAATGGATCAGCCAACAGATATAACAAGACCAACGCTTTTTAAATATAAAGGGAAGATATATCCTGGCAACCGTGTCCATAGTTCATGGGTAGGTTTTGAAGAAGAGGGTAAAAAGGGATTAAATCAGCTGTTCATGAAGGACTTTTTTCAGATGTGGATGCAGCATCAGACAGATCCGTCAAAGAATTATCCAGAACTGTCTCAGATAAAGGACGATAATAATGATGGTATTATCGAAGTCAACAGATCAGAGGAAGTTGATGCTCTTTTAACATCTGTAAAAAACTTTCTTTCAAATACGGGTTTCCCGCTTGAAGGAAAGCGTCTTGTTTGGGTCTCAGATAGCAAGGTTTACTATTCATCAAAGAAAAGCAGTGAAATTCCTCGTGAAGAATATGAAGCAACAGCTTATGCATCTGTTTATAAATTTTCTCATGACATAGCGCCTGCAAAAGCAGCACTTGGAGCTAAAGGATGCACTGACTGCCACCGTTCAGGCTCACCATTTTTTGAGGGCAGGGTTTTGAAGGAAATATTCTCTTCAAAAGATGGGAAACCTGTCTGGATGCCAAATTATGAGATATTAGGTCTTTCAAATATTTGGATAAAAATAGGTTCATTTCGTGAAGAGTTATTAAAACCATTTTTATACGTTTTAACCGGTCTTCTTATAATTCTTGCTATTTTAATAATTTTATTGCAATTGGCATTAAGAAATAATTTCATCTCACCTCAGAAAGCAAAATTTTTTGTATGGATTGTTCTTGCAGGAGTTATTGCCTTCTTTCTAATAGCATCGCTTTCTCCAGGACTTATTGAGTTTATGACTTTTAGCAGATTTACACTTGATGCAAATCATTTCTGGATAGCAGTGATTATCTTCTTGATCTCGATTGCTATTATGCTATCACAAAAGGTTGGCGAAAAAACTTCAGGAATCAGTAAAGCAATAAGAAAACTTGGATGGCTGTTCATCATATTGGGCTCATTCTCTGGTATGCTTATTTTGTTGAAGATAGGAGGATTAAGTATTATAACCCGTTTGGCTTATACGGGTTTTGATTTCAGTTTTGTATTCATGGCAATAAGTTCTATCATTTCATTAATTATAAGAATTGGCTCGGATAAAGGCATCCAGAAGTGATCCCATATTTTGATATGAGAACTGAAAAATTTAGAGTAGAATCATTTGCAAGAAGAGGTTTTATAAATTGAAAATAGAATTTGAACCCATAGGATTTGTAAGAACAAAAGAGACAAATATACCACGGCACTGGAGTGTTTCGGATGCTGAAGGAGAGATTATTATTGATGAGAAATATACTGAAGGATTAAAAGATATAAAAAAAGGTCAGCAGATAATTGTGATATTTCATTTTCATAAAAGCCCGGCTTTTAATTCCGGTTATCTTGTGCAGAAACCTCCTCATAGGGACAGGTCAATGGGAGTTTTCAGCACATGTTCTCCTATAAGACCAAATCCTGTAGGCTTCTCTATTGTCAGTGTAATAGGAATAAAAAACAATGTTATATCAGTCAAAGGAATAGATATGATTGACGGAACACCTGTGCTTGACATTAAACCTGTTGTTGAAAAAGAGGATAACGATAAAAAATAAGTGTTTGTGAAAGTGTTATAATATTCAACAAAATGAAGGCAATAATGCAGCAGAAGAGAGAAGAAATGAAGAAGGAGTTTTTAGCTTTAACACCTTCACAAAGAATTCGTGAAATGGAATTCGTATTTAATGAGTTTGTTAAACTCAGGGCAAAAAGGGAGAGGATAACTGAAGGTGAAGCCTATCTTAGGTACGCTGAAAGAACTGAAAAAAATTATTGATAAGTTTATCTTGAAAACAGCATATAAGGATACGGTTATTGCACTTGTTGGTGGTTATGCTGTCATTGCTCACGGTGTTGAAAGAACTACAAAAGATATTGATACCCTTGCCATAGGGAGCCCGTATAATAATTTTGGGAAAGATTTATCAGCGTTCCTGAATAATGAACTGAAAGGCAAAGGCATTACTGTTAAATATTTGCCTCGAAGTGCTGATATCCAAGATCCTTTTCAGCATGAGATTATTTATATTAAAGATTTAAAAGGTAATGCACCACGGATTGATATAATAATTGCAAATTATAAATGGGAATTAGAAGGAATCTTGTCATCCAAGCCAGAAAAAGAAATACCAATACCGATTTTACCAAAGCCGTATCTAATAGCCATGAAATTAAAAGCAGGAAGTCCTAAAGATGATTTTGATATCATTGAACTTTACAGCCTTCTTAATGATGAAGAAAAGGCTAAAACACGTGAACTTGCAAAGCTCATACATAGAGATAAAAAACTCCAACGTCTCTTAAAACCAAGAAAGGAAAAAAGTGTAAGAGAAGACAAAGACCTGCTTCTGTAAAATTTTATGAGGGAAAGTTTGTGGAAAAAAAGACAAAACTAAAACAACTTGTAATTAAGACTTATTCAAATATTGCTTCGCAGGGTTCATGTTGCAGTGCCTCTGCATCGTGTTGCAGTCCTCAGAGCGCGCCAATAAATCTTCTTGAGGCAGGAAGGCTTCTTGGATATTCAGATGAAGAATTAAAGATCGGGCTTGGAGAGGCTAATCTCGGGCTTGGATGTGGTAATCCTCTGGCAATAGCAGAATTAAAAGAAGGAGAGATTGTTCTGGATCTTGGAAGCGGCGCAGGTTTTGACGCTTTTCTTTCTGCAATGAAAGTCGGAGAAAAAGGTTACATAATTGGCGTGGATATGACCCGTGAAATGGTTGAAAAAGCTAAACAAAATGCTGAGAAACTTGGGATTAAAAATGTTGAATTCAGATTAGGAGATATTGAAAACCTGTCATTAGATAGTAATTCTATTGATGTAATAATTTCTAACTGTGTCATTAATCTTTCGCCAGATAAGCAGGCTGTTTTTAATGAAGCATTCAGGGTTTTAAAACCCGGTGGCAGACTTGCTATCTCTGACATTCTAAAAAAAGGTGAATTCTCTGAT
>JACAFF010000020.1 GCA_013388455.1 Nitrospirota bacterium | reverse complement strand
GAAAGAGATTGCAGATTACCTCGGCATTCACTATACTACAGTCAGTAAAGTGATTAAGGAAATAACATACAAAAAATAACTCCATAAATAATATTTCAAGACCTGACCCCAAATAAATGCCGACCCCAAATAAATGCCAAATGCGATGACCCCAAATGTGACCCCTTTCCAAAGGGGGGATATCCACCCGTCACTGAAGATTACTTATTTGTGAATTGCCTTGTAAAATCTCTCAAAATGTGCATATAATTAACTGTACTGCACAAAATAATATAATTTTGTGCAATTGAAATTATAAATATGAAAAATATTGTATTAGGGCACAAGATAGAGCGGGACGAATTCCTTAAGGCTCAATATATTCATAGAGAAGGTCTCCGGAAAGCCCGTCAGAGCATAGGAAACAACCTTATAAAGGTCATTGTGGGGCCGCGTAGGGCCGGCAAGTCAGTTTTCGCAATTCAGATGCTTGAGGGGCAGGACTTTGCATATCTGAACTTTGATGATGAAAGGCTCATCGGCATATCAGATTATGATGACTTTCTGAAGGCTATCAGACAGGTCTACGGAGAAACAAAATGCATCCTTTTTGACGAGATACAAAATCTTAACAAATGGGAGCTTTTCCTAAACAGGCTGCACCGCAAAGGCTTCAATCTTATTATCACCGGCTCTAACTCACGCCTGTTAAGCGGTGAACTTGCCACCCACTTGACAGGCCGCTACATACAGTTACAGATATTCCCATTTTCTTTTATTGAATTCTTGAGAACAAGGAACTTTGTATTAGATGATACCCTTGCTATGAAAGAGCGTCAGGGGATGATCCTCAATCTCTTGGGTGAATATCTGAACAAAGGGGGATACCCTGAAGTTCTCGTCAAAAACATAGAACATACGAGCTATATCAAAACCCTGTTTGAAAGTATTCTGTTCAAAGATATCGTGAAGAGATACAACGTACGCTATGCGAAAAAACTCTATGATCTCGGACTATATTTGATTACAAACCATTCAAATGAGTTCTCATATACGAGCCTGAAAAAAGCCCTTGAGTTCAAAAGCGTGCATACTGTCGAAAATTATACCAACTATCTTAATGAGGCGTTTCTGATATTTAATGCCGGGAGATTTTATCACAAGGTCAAGGAGCAACTGAGAAGCCCCAAGAAGGTATATGCTTATGACACAGGTGTTATCACTGCTGTAAAGTTCAAGACAGCTCCTGACACGGGAAGACTGATTGAAAATCTTGCAGCAGTAGAACTTCTCCGGCGTGGTAAAGAGTTTTATTGCTATAAGACTAAAGATGGTAAAGAAGTGGATTTTGCCATCAAGGAAGGGCTGAAGGTAAGCCAGTTGATTCAGGTATGTTACGAGATCAATCACTATATGACGAAAAAAAGAGAGACAAATGCACTCCTTAAAGCCGCAAATGAGGTTAAATGCAAAAACCTGATGGTTCTTACATGGGATTACGAGGCTAAGGAAGACTTCAATAACCGGACGATTTATTATCTGCCATTATGGAAGTGGTTGATAAGCGCAACAATCTCTGGTTGAAAATCAAAGGAACGGCAAAAGAACGGGGTCAGACTTGTTTATTGCAAATTGATAGATGATAACAGATAATATGCTATCTTGATGCATGGCAAGGAAGCCGAGGATAGAATATGAAGGAGCGTTTTATCATGTCATCACCCGTAGGAATCAACGCCAGAGGGTATTCAAAGGGGATGATGATTTTCAGAAATATATCAGCCTCTAAAAATTCTTCAGGGTATAAACCAGAGTTACACAATGTATTACAACAGGAGATACAGGACTGTTGGGCATTTATTACAGCAAGGGAATTTGGGTATAAGTGTAAATAAATAGCATTCTTTCTTCAAAAAGACCCCTCGGTTATCACCAGATATTTGAAAGAAGGAGAAACCTTTAAAGCGGATATGGAAGATGTTTTAAATATGCTAAATGAAAAGACAATTTGCAATAAACAAGTCTGACCCCATTCCACCTTAGGCATATGCTCATAATTATGTCAACCACAGCATAAAAGAAATACTCTCCATGCCCATTTTCAATCTATGATAATTTCAGAATAGCCCGTCACCTTTTCATACAATGAGAGCTTAAACATCACCTTTCTGCAGAAGATACCTCTCTAATTATGAAGCATATGTTTTATATAATTATATATAATGATAAATTGTTTGCTATTCTACAGTATTGATTTCTATATATCAATAATATTTTAAGCATTTTATACAATTCGTCCGCTTGACTCCTATAACTTATCCTTATATAATGCTTGCAAATATGTAAATAGAATAAGTATAAAAGTAAATGTTGGGCTTCAAGCCTCAAAGTCAAAGGCCATCAATGAGAATACCAAAGATCGAGATTTTGGTCAGTATTGTCGCGATTGTAGGCAGTGTTTTGATTTACCAATTAAAACCGCTTACAGCCAGTCAATTCTTTGTGTTTCTCTTCAACATCCTGGGTACAATTTTACTGGCGGGTTCAATTTCCTTCCACATACCTTCTATCGGGCAAGGCTTTTTGAAGAAGTTAAGGTGGGCTTTACTCCAATTCCCAAATTACTACTCCCCTCCTTCCTTCAATCCGATAAAGTTTTATCTGGGCTTGTTGTTTCTTGTGGTAAGTTCCGTTATTAATGTTATTTCAATTTGAACTCAACAAATCACTAAATAGCTTTTTATACTCCACAGGGGAGTGAATATGAGAGACACTTGCTACTATTGTCATAAAGAGACGGCCACCGAAGATTTTAAACATCCCCTCACGTTTCAAATTAAACCTACTTGTATCCAGTGTAAGGATAAATTACTTAATGCTCCATCATATGAAACTAAAAGAAAGTTATTAGCAAAAACAGGTTGTCTTGCGGTCCTTATATTGATAATTGGCATAATATTATTGATACTAGGCAGCTATGCCATGGGTACTTGGGGAATTATAATCTCTGTTATAATTGGGTGAATTTCCTTTTGCGGACATGAGTATTACGTAAGGAAAAGAGATAAAAATTTTGGATTTGGTCCCACGAAATATACTTGGTGCAAGACGTTCAAAAGTTTCAAGAAGGTGAAAGATTGGGATTATACTTTCTCTCAATCAAAAGAACTGCTGAGCGAATCAAAAATTTCATGTAAAATATTTGATCAAACTAAAGGGGTCTGGATAAATTATTTTAACTTGTCTCCCGCCGATAGAAAATTATAGCCAGATGATTGTAAATACTGGACAAGAAAATAATATATACCTTCTAAGAACGCCCAACAAAAAAAATCCAGCGGATGGCTTACAGCCCCCACTGACTTCAGTCGTTATCCATAATATAAAGATTGAAATTCAGGCCGCTGCCCTTTTAAAATTAATTAATGCTAAAAACAATAAAAAATAAAAAAACTGTTAAAACAACAGCAACACATAAAAAGACAAAGACTTATGCAACTCCTCAATCTTCTGTTGAATTTTACATCTCGGAAGAAACAGCATCTTACGGAAATAACGGCAAAAGACCTTTCACAATTTATTATGATAATCCCAAACATTCAGTCAGGCTTCTCAAAGGAGACTGTATTGCAATATTAAATCAAGCAAGAGAGAATAGCGTTGATATGATATTTGCCGATCCCCCTTATTTTCTTTCAAATGGTGGCATTACCTGTCATGCGGGTAAAATGGTTTCTGTAAACAAGGGCAGGTGGGATAAATCAAAAGGCGTTGAGGAAAACCATAAATTCACTCTTGAATGGCTCAAGGCTTGTCAGCGTGTTTTAAAACCTAACGGGACTATCTGGGTTTCAGGGACTACACACATCATATATTCTGTCGGCTATGCCATGCAAGAGCTTGGATACAAGATTTTGAATGACATCATCTGGTATAAACGCAACGCCCCCCCTAACCTCTCTTGCCGATATTTCACGCATTCAACAGAAATTATTTTATGGGCAGCAAAGAATGAAAAAAGCAAACATTACTTTGATTATCAATTGATGAAAAAGATGAATCAAGGCAAGCAAATGAGAAATGTATGGGAAATCTCAGCACCGCCTGCAGAAGAAAAGAAGTTTGGTAAACATCCTACACAAAAACCAGTGGAACTTTTAACAAGAATATTACTTGCCTCAACAAGAGAAGGCGATTTGGTTTTAGATCCCTTTTGTGGGAGTTCTACAACAGGAGTATCAGCACTTTTACTGAATAGAAAATATGTTGGGATTGATTTGGAAGATGAATATTTAGAGCTTTCAAAAAAACGCCTTGAACAAACTATTAAAGAAAAACAGGCGACACTATGCTTGCAAGGAGAAAACAAAAATGAAGACCGGCGGCTCTGGCGGGGGCACTACAATAACAGGTTTAAACTTTGAGAAGAAAGTTGACTTTCGTGAGATTATTACAGCAATTCCCGGATATGGATTAAAAAAAGTTCCTCATAAAGCTGGATTAGGAGTATTTTTTGAAAACAAGCTTGTTGCTCGCTGCTTTAGAAAACACGATTTTTACAGGTTCTTGGACGAAGAAGGCGTTGAGTGGAAACACGTAATCTCAAAGAAATTATTGCCTGATGATGCCCTTCTCGTGATTGTGCGAGAAACATTGTTTATTATCGAGGTAAAATATCAGCAGGTTGCGGGTTCAGTTGACGAAAAGTTACAAACTTGTGATTTTAAACGTAAACAATATTTAAAATTGGTAGCGCCTCTCGGCATCAAAGTTGAGTATGTCTATGTGTTGAGCGACTGGTTTAAAAAGCCTGAATACAAGGATGTGTTGAATTATATTCATAGCGTCAATTGTCATTACAAATTCAACGAACTTCCTTTGTCTTGGTTGGGGTTACCAATAAAAAAGAGCTAACAAAAAAATCCAGCGGATGGCTTACAGCCACTGGAGGGGTTCCTAGGGTCGCACCTTGACAAAAGACAAAGTGACCTTACGTAATTCCTTTTACTCAAAGATACAGATTGGACAATATTTCACTAATTTAAGTTATTCTGCAGTAGTAAAGATATATGAGCGGTTTAAAAGAAGATTGAAAGAAGACACAAGATTAAGAAGAGAGGTAGAGAAAATAAAGAAACAATTGTCCTATGTCAAGGTATGACCCCAAACAAATCACTATCTCAAGAGCAAAATACACAAACAATATTGCAGTAGAGATGGAAGTTTCATAATTGAACCGAAAAAATAGAACTCAAACGAACTGAAATAATGGAGGCAACAGTTGGAGATTGGTTCAAGGGTAAGCCCTCCTTTGCAACTGGAGGCAAGCATCTGATAATAAAAACAAGGGATGTGAGGTTGAAAAAGAAAAATGACCAGGCAGCCCAGCTATTGATTGCTTTTAAAGGAAGAAAAATATCGTTGACGATTATAAAAGGTTATTTAATGAAGATCCACCTTTGATTGAGGGGATAAGAGTTCAGATAAACTCTCAGCGAACTCATTCCCGGTCTTCGACCACCGGGGGACTATATGAATATCGGCAAAATGAATTTTTTTCAACTTCTTTCATTTTTTAATATCAATTGCCTTACTGTAGGAAACAGAGATATATCGGTGTGGGGCAGGAATAATGCTGAAAGATATTCATCCATAAATCTCCTCGAAACTGATAGCTCTATGTAAGTCATCTTTGATGCTATTATGCCAGCCTCTTTTCTCAGTTCATCGGAAAGCAGGCATAGATAGGCGCCTGTGATACAGGCATTTCCGATAAACGAGAATCTTTCCATGGGGAGATCAGGTAACATTCCCATGATGATAGCTTTATTAATATCAAGATAATTACCAAAACCTCCTGCTATATATATCTTCTTGATTGCATCAATCTTAAGTCCGACCTCATTCAGAAGCAGGGAAACTCCTGCATACATGGCAGCCTTTGCTCTGAGGATATTTTCAATATCCACCTCTGTGAGAACAATATCTTTTCCATCTTTGGTGTATATTACAAATTCAATACCATCAGAGCCTTTTCTTATCCTGTCTTTCTTTAGATCAGCGACAAACTTCCCTTTTTGATTGATAATCCCTTTCAGGAACATCTCTGAGACAGCGTCGATCATTCCTGAACCACATATACCCAGAGGTTCTCCATGTCCGTTGACACTAACAATTGGCTCGAATGTCTCTGGGTTAATTGTTAGTGACTCTATCGCTCCGGCTGTTGCCCTCATGCCATGTCTTATACCACTTCCTTCAAAACATGGCCCTGCTGAACATGCTGCTGTCACCAGCCATTCATTATTCCCGATAGCAATTTCTCCATTAGTGCCGATATCCATAAAGAGCGATATTTCACTATTCCGATGCATTCTGGATGCAAGAACGCCTGAGACAATGTCTCCTCCAACATAACTTGCAATACATGGCAGCGTAAGTACAGGAGCCATAGGATTAATATTAAGCATGGAGAACTCACCTCTCCATCTGGGGAAGAAATTTACGGTAGGGATGTAAGGTTCCTCTCTTATGGATAAAGGATCAAGTCCCCAGAAAATGTGAGACATCGTTGTATTACCTGCTATAACTGCTGATTCGATATCAGCGGGTTCTATACGATGTTTTTCAGTTAACAAATTTATAATATCATTGATATCCGAAACAACAGTCTCTCTTAATTCTTCAAGCCCTTTTTGTTCAATGGCATATATTATACGTGTAATAACATCGTCTCCATACCTTATCTGTGAATTATATGTCGAACCCACATCTATAAGTTGTCCTGTTTCAAGATTCACAAGATATACAACCAGAGTAGTAGTTCCGATATCAATAGCAAGTCCGTACCTATTTTTATGTCCCTGTGCTGGCAATATATAAATGATATCGTTGGCAACAGTATATCCAACTATAATCTTCCAGCTTGCTGCTCTCAATATCTTTGCAAGTTGTGAGACAATGTGATGGGAAAATCTCATGCCTGTCAGCCCCTTTTGCGATAATGCCCGCTTCAGTCTTTCAAGATCACTTATGTTGTCATTAATTGTAGGATGCGGAAGTTCTAACTCAATCCACCTAACAATTGGTGAAATTTTTACGAAAAAGGACTTTAATAGTTGGAGAAGATCACCTGATTTTGAGAGTGCTATCCTGTCACCAACTACAAGTAATGATTCCTTTAGAATTTCAATTGAAAGATTCTCCTCAGGATATGTCTGACACGCAAGAACAATACCTGATTCGATATCAACCTCTCCTAATTTTCCTTTTGATGAAGCCCTATATTGTCCTTCAACAACCTTGACACGGCATTTACTGCAAACGCCCTTCCCTCCGCATGAGGCTACAAGATGGATTCCATTTCTTTTCAGTGCATTAAAAATACTCTCTCCACTTATTACTTCTATTGTTTGACCTGTTGATAATTCTATATTCATTTTCGATTTCATTATTCTATCATAACAGCTTAATGCATACCTAATAATACCTAACCAATTCCAGGATTTATAGTGGCCTGGGGAAATTGCTTCATCAGGAAAAGTGATGCTTACAAACATTCAATAAGACTATCTGGAAAATAAATAATTTTGCTATAATTTACTAAATAATACAAACCCGAGAAAATTAAGAAAGATAAAAAGATATGTTGATTGTTCAGAAATATGGTGGCACATCAGTCGGCAACATTGAAAGAATAAAAGCTGTTGCAGAACGTGTTGTTGCAAGAAAAAGGCAAAACAATAAAATAGTTGTTATTGTATCAGCAATGTCAGGAGAGACTGATAAGCTTATCAACTTCGCTTCACAGTTATCAGCTAACCCTGACGGCAGAGAAATGGATCTATTACTGTCGTCAGGTGAACGTATAAGTTCTGCCCTTACAGCAATTGCTATTACAAATCTCGGGGAAAAAGCGATGTCTTTTACTGGCAGACAAGTTGGCATAATTACAGATGAAGCACATACAAAGGCCAAGATAGAAAGAATAACTGGTAAACGAGTAAAACAGGCTCTTGAGAACGGAATAATACCAGTTATCGCAGGTTTCCAGGGAGTTACAGAGGAATCTGATGTAACTACTCTCGGACGAGGAGGCTCAGATCTTACAGCGGTTGCAGTTGCTGCAGCGCTTAAAGCAGACTTATGCGAAATTTTTACAGATGTTGATGGTGTCTACACAACAGATCCCAACATAGTCCCCGAGGCAAAAAAACTTGATAAAATCTCCTACGAGGAGATGCTTGAATTTGCGAGTCTCGGTGCAAAGGTGCTTCAGACGAGATCTGTTGAATTTGCTATGAAATATGATGTGCCAGTTGTTGTCAGGTCAAGTTTCAATGAAAATCCTGGCACACTCGTTGTCAAGGAGGATAAGGATATGGAAAATGTTGTGGTTTCAGGGATAGCCTATGATAAAAATCAGGCAAAGATCACAGCAATCGCTGTTCATGATAGGCCAGGTATTGCAGCAAAACTATTTCATACTATCGCAGATGCAAATATAATAGTTGACATGATTGTACAAAATGTCAGTAGTGATGGTAAAACAACCGATATATCTTTCACAGTGCCAAAAGCAGATTCTCAAAAGGCTTTACAGATTACTCGTGAGATTATTAATGAAATCGGGTCAAAAGGTGTTGACCTAAAAGAAGATATTTCCAAGGTTTCTATAATCGGCGTTGGGATGAGAACACATTCCGGTGTTGCAGCAAAAATGTTTGAAACCCTTGCAGCGCATAACATCAATATAATGATGATAAGCACTTCTGAAATCAAAGTTTCATGTGTTATTGATTTGAAGTATACAGAGCTTGCTGTTAGAGTTCTTCATGATGCTTTTGAATTAGGCATGGAAAAATAATTATGCCCAAGATCGAAATTTATGATACTACATTAAGAGATGGCTCGCAGACTGAGGGAATCTCTTTTTCTGTAGAAGATAAACTGCGTATTACTGAAAAACTCGATGAACTCGGCCTTCATTACATCGAAGGTGGATGGCCAGGTTCAAATCCAAAAGATCTGGAATATTTCAAAAAGGCAAAAAAAATAAACCTCGAAAATTCGAAGATTGTTGCATTTGGAAGCACGCACAGACCACATCATAAAGTCGAAGAAGATTCCAATATTCGGGCTCTACTTGATGCAAAAGCTCAGATTATTACAATCTTCGGAAAGACATGGGATTTCCATGTAACCGAGGCACTGAAAATTTCTTTAGAAGAAAATCTTGATCTTATTCATAATTCAATTGCATACCTAAAGAGGAATGTTCAGACTGTTTTTTTCGATGCCGAGCATTTCTTCGATGGCTATAAGAATAATCCACAGTTTGCCTTGAAGTGTCTTATAGCAGCACAGGAGGCAGGTGCAGATTGTATTGTGCTATGTGACACAAATGGTGGAACACTTCCTGATGACATTCAAAATATTTTTGATAAGCTTAAAAAAGATATACATAAACCTTTAGGTATCCATGCTCACAACGACTCTGAATGTGCAGTTGCAAATTCTGTCATTGCAGTTGAAAAAGGAGCTGTTCATGTGCAGGGCACAATCAATGGACTTGGTGAAAGATGCGGGAATGCCAATCTTTGTTCAGTTATTCCTAATCTTCAGATAAAGCTTGGGATAGATTGCATCAAACCCGAAAACTTAAAAAAATTGCGTGATGTATCAAGATTTATAAATGAAATTGCTAATATACGGCATTTTAAGAGACAACCTTTTGTAGGTGATAGTGCTTTTGCACACAAGGCAGGGATACATGTGAGCGCGATAAGGAAAAGACCCGAGACTTATGAACATATAAGACCATCTCTTGTCGGCAATTCCCAGAGAGTGTTAATATCAGACCTCGCAGGCAAAAGCAATATCTTAAGGAAAGCAGAGGAATTCGGCATTCATCTCGAACCTGATTCACCGCAGATACAGAATATTGTTACAACTCTGAAGGAACTTGAAAATGAAGGATTTCAATTCGAAGCTGCAGAGGCATCTTTTGAACTTTTAATGAAAAAATCACTCGGACTTCATAAAAAATTTTTTACTCTAACTGGCTTCAGGGTTATTGTTGAAAAAAGAAAAGAGGGAGAGGAACCTATTAGTGAAGCAACTATTATGCTTAAAGTTGGAGGACATACTGAGCATACTGCTGCAATCGGCAATGGCCCTGTAAATGCAATCGATAATGCACTGAGAAAAGCACTCGATAAATTCTATCCTGAACTTAAGAATGTTAAACTACATGATTACAAAGTCCGTGTGCTAACAGCGGGTAAAGGGACAACAGCAAAAGTAAGGGTTCTTATAGAATCAGGTGATGGGAATGAAAGATGGAATACTGTGGGTGTTTCGGAGAATATAATTGAGGCTTCATATCAGGCATTGGTTGATAGTATTGAATATAAACTTTTAAAAGAAAAAAATTAATGCTCTTTATAGGTTTTATTAAGTATAATCCTTCAACTCCTGTAAAAGGGCATCGAGGAGGTCTTCTTCTTTCACCTGTTTTACAATTTTCCCTTTTTTAAAAACGATCCCTCTTCCCTTGGTGCCAGCAATTCCCACATCAGCCTCTCTTGCTTCTCCAGGTCCATTCACTACACATCCCATAACGGCTACTTTTAGAGGCTTATCAATTTTTCTAAGCTTCGATTCTACTTTCAGTGCAAGACTTTTCAAATCAATTTTACAACGACCGCATGTAGGACAGGATATAATCTCCAAACCTCTCTTTCTAAGGCCAAGTGCTCCGAGTATACCGTAGGCAACACGAACTTCTTCTTCAGGTGGCGCTGTAAGAGATACCCTAATCGTATCACCAATGCCTTCAGCAAGTAACAGTCCGAGTCCTATAGAACTCTTAATTGTTCCCTGAAATAATGGCCCTGCTTCTGATATACCAATATGTAGTGGGTAATCGTGCTTTTCTGAAAAAAGACGGTAAGCCTCGACTGTCTTTAAAACATCAGATGCCTTCAGCGAGACTTTTATGGATGTAAAATCATTATCTTCGAGTATCTGAATATGTTTTGAAGCACTCTCAATTAATGCAGCAGGTGTAGGATGCCCATATTTTCGGAGTAACTCCTTTTCGAGTGAGCCAGCATTAACACCTATACGGATTGGTATATTTCTATCTTTTGCAAGGTTAACAACTTCTTTTACTTTCCACGATGCGCCGATATTACCCGGGTTTATTCTCAGTCCGTCAACTCCCTGTTTGATAGCTTCAATTGCAAGCCTCCAGTCAAAATGAATGTCTGCTATCATCGGAATTTTAATCAGTTCTTTTATTCTACCAAGTGCCTTTGCTGCATCCATATCAGGCACTGCAAGCCTGACAATTTCGCATCCCGATTTCTCCAGTGATTTTATCTGTTTTATGGTTAATTTGACATCAGCAGTATTTGTTTTTGTCATAGACTGAACAACAATTGGATTATCACCACCTACAGGCACTTTCCCTATATAGATTACACGTGTCTTTTTACGAGGTTTCATGATTTTCTAAATCTTCATCAAACTCTCTATCAATTTGTTTCTCCTGTTGTTTCTTTTCTCTATATAACTGCACAGCTGCATTATGTTCATCGGCAGTGACTGAGAAATGATGAGTCCCGTCGTTATTCGAAACAAAATACAGATATGGAACATCTGCAGGATAAAGGGCTGCAATAATAGACTTTATTCCCGGAGAAGCAATAGGACCAGGAGGCAGTCCTTTTATATAATAAGTATTATAAGATGTTTTTCGCTTCAAATCTCTTGCTGTTATCTTTTCTTTTGAGCTTTTAATACCATAAATGGCTGTAGGATCTGCTTGTAAACGCATCCCTTTCTTCATCCTATTATGGTAAACAGCGGAGATTAAAGGTCTTTCAACATCTATAACAGCTTCTTTCTCGATAATAGAAGCAAGAGTCAGAACTTCCCTCTCTGAAAGATTTATCTCTTCTGCTCTGTTTAAAAATTCATCAACGAATTTATCACGCAACCTGTTAATCATCATTCCTATCGCATCTTCAGGTGCCATACCCTTTGGTATTTTATATGTCTCAGGGAAAAGATACCCTTCAAATGATGGAGCATCTATTTCGTGCCAGTTAAGAAAATCTTCATCCTTTGATAATTGCCAGAAATCCTTTTCATTGACAATCCCCTTTTTTGATAATTTTTCAGCTATTTCAATAAGAGAGTCACCCTCGACTATTGTTATTTCATATTCAATAATCTGTCCTTTTCTTAAAACTGACAGGAGATCAAGAAGGTTCATCGAGCTATAAATTGAATAATATCCTGCACGGATTTTTCTGTCCAGTCCTGTTACTCTTCCAATGAAAAGAAAAAGATTTTTATCTCTTAGTATATTTTCTTTTTCGAACAAATCTGCTACATACCTGAATGTTGCGCCTTTAGGTATTTCGATCTCTATGTTCTTTTTGCCAAGAGGCAGGGGGGTTATTAATTCTATAATTATATATATCCCCAGAAGGATTATGACACATATTGTGATTAATATAATATTTCTTTTCATTGTATTAGCATGACAAAATCACTTCTGCAGAGTCAAATATAGGTATGATTGACCTGAAAAAAAACAACAAGATTCTTCACACCCTTTGGAGGTTCAGAATGACAAGCTATATAAGGCATTAACCCGAATAATGCAGACATTGCGTAAAAAAATTTTTTCGCAACATCTGTATTATTAAATTGCATTTTTCGGGTTAACATAATAAATGAGTTTTAATTACTCAAAAAAGAGGGGCAATTCTGCTACGAAATTACCCCTCTTCTGAATTTCTGCTCTTTTAGCTCTAAGATACAGCGCTCTTATTAATACATCTCTCCACCCATGCCAGGTGGCATCTTAGGTGCTTTTTCTTCCTCTGGAATTTCTGTAACCATTACTGAAGTCGTTAACATTAAAGCGGCAACTGATGCTGCATTCTGTAACGCAGTCCTTGTTACTTTTGTGGGATCAATTATACCTGTCTTCATCATGTCCACATATTCTTCCTGATTAGCATCAAAGCCGAAGTTTACATCCTTGGCGTGCTTTACTTTTTCGACAACTATTGAGCCTTCTATACCTGCATTGTTTGCAATTTGTCTAATCGGTTCTTCAAGCGCTCTTTTAATTATGTCAACACCGATCTGCTGATCGCCATCTATCTTCAGCGATTTGAGCGAGGGCAAACATCTAAGGAAAGCCACTCCACCTCCAGGAACTATTCCTTCTTCTACTGCAGCCCTGGTAGCATTCAATGCATCCTCAACTCGTGCCTTCTTCTCCTTCATTTCTGTCTCTGTTGCAGCACCAACATTGATTACTGCAACACCACCAACAAGCTTTGCAAGTCTCTCTTGCAATTTTTCCCTATCATAATCTGATGTGGTCTCGTCAATCTGTGTTTTAATCTGCTTAACCCTGCCCTGTATTTTTGAAGGGTCCCCAGCTCCTTCAACAATTGTAGTATTTTCCTTGTCTATAGTTATCTTTTTTGCACGACCAAGATCTGATATTTTGACATTTTCAAGCTTTATTCCGAGGTCTTCTGATATCATAGTACCACCGGTAAGAACTGCTATATCCTCAAGCATCGCTTTTCTTCTTTCACCAAAACCCGGAGCTTTAACAGCACTTACCTGTATAGTTCCCCGTAACTTGTTCACAACAAGAGTTGCAAGAGCTTCACCCTCAACTTCCTCTGCTATAATCAGGAGGGGCTTGCCCATCTTTGCAATTTGTTCAAGTATTGGCAAAAGGTCCTTCATGCTCGAAATCTTCTTCTCATGAATTAGAATAAAGGCATCTTCTAAAATACATTCCATCCGTTCTGGATCAGTTATAAAATAGGGCGATATATAGCCTCTATCAAATTGCATTCCTTCAACAACGTCAAGAGTTGTCTGCATACTTTTTGCTTCTTCAACAGTGATAACACCGTCTTTCCCGACCTTATCCATCGCTTCTGCTATTAATTCACCAACAGATGTATCATTGTTTGCAGAAATCGTTCCAACCTGTGCAATCTCTTTTTTATCCTGGACGGGTTTACTAAGTTTCTTAAGCTCCTCAATAACTATTTCAACCGCTTTCTCTATCCCTCTTTTCAGATCCATTGGATTCGCACCAGCGGCAACATTTTTAATTCCCTCTCTGTAGATAGCGTGTGCAAGAACAGTAGCTGTGGTTGTTCCATCACCAGCAATATCAGATGTTTTTGAGGCAACCTCCCTGACCAATTGGGCTCCCATGTTTTCCCATGGGTCTTTTAGTTCAATTTCCTTTGCAACGGTGACACCATCTTTTGTAATGGTAGGGGCACCGAATTTTTTGTCAAGTATTGCATTCCTTCCCTTAGGTCCAAGAGTTGCCTTCACAGCATCTGTAAGTAAGGTAACTCCTTTTAATATCGAATTTCTTGCTGCATCATCAAAAAGTAGCTGTTTAGCTGCCATTTCTAATCCTCCTTCTATTTAATTTTAGCTTTCAACAATCCCTAAAATGTCTTCTTCCCTTATAATAAGGTATTCTTCATCATCAATTTTTATTTTTGAACCTGAATACTTATCAAATAAGATTGTATCCCCAACTTTCACATCCATAGGTTGACGCTTTCCGTCATCAGTGATTCTACCAGCCCCGACCGCAATTACTGTTCCCTTTTGAGGCTTTTCTTTTGCTGTGTCAGGAATAAAAAGACCACCTGCTGTTTTTTCTTCCTCTGAAGAAAATTTAACAAATACCCTATCTCTTAATGGTTTAAACTTCATAACGCATTTCTCCTTTCATAATATTTATTTAATGATTTTATTAGCACTCACACTTAGTGAGTGCTAATATACTCTGAAATTAAATAATAAGGCAAGGGTTTATTTTTCCTGAAAAGAAGAATTAAGAGAAAATATCTTTTATTTTAACCAAATATCTTTATTTTTCTAATTTTTTAGTTATAATTTTTTTTGCTTTCAATAAACTCTCTTATCACCTCATGAAAAAAATCACCTTTTTTCCGAACTTCTTCTGGTATTCTACTTTCATATAGCTTCATTCCATCCTTAATTTCATTTGAAAATTCGGAATAAAAAGTCCCATTTTTGATAGAGTTATCGAACCTGGGAGTATTGTATAAATAGATATCTGATATTATAGTCCGTGCAAGTCTTTTTGCTCTTTCAACTTTATCGTCTATGTCAGGTTTGACATCCTCGACAAGTTGTCTTCTTGCTGGTTCAGGTTTTTTCTCAACTTTTTCAGATATTACTTTTTCTTCAGGTTTTTCAATATGTTTCTCTTTCTCAGCAGGTTTTTTCTCTCTTAATGCATTAATTTTATCAAGAAGGGCCTCAGACAATTTATGCTCATCAATAAAATCATCTGCTTCGTAAAGAGAAGTGGGTTCTCTTTTATATCTAACTTTATCATAGATAGAGCTGACAAGTATGAACTTAATATTTTTAGTTTCAGCCCTTGATTTCAATCTATTACAAACTTCAAAACCATAAATCTTGGGAAGAGCAGCTTCAATTATAACAGCAAATGGCAACTCTTTAAGTGTCTTAACCATTGTATCAATTCCATCAGATGAAGTGATTACCTGATATCCCTTATTGGATAGAATTGATTGTATTTCATTGATAATATCAGGATTTGAATGTGCTATTATTATTTTCTTATTATCAGGAGCTTTTTCAGTTATTGGAGCAGGTTTTTTTATGAAAAGAGGGGTGCTACATTTTGGGCATTTAAATCTTGAGCCTTCTGCTTTAATCTTACTTTCGTCAATTTTCAATCTTGTCTTGCATCTCGGACATGTTACAACCACTGTCTAACCCTCCTTGGTAACCATAATTTTACAGTTAAAAGACCCATAAGGAAACCCCCGATATGTGCAAACCATGCAACACCACCAGCCTCATTCAGTCCTGTACTTATCAATCCATTAATAAATTGTATAATAGCCCAAAATCCAATAACTATCAAGGCCGGAATTCTTACTGTAGTTATAAAAAATCCTAAAAATATTAAGGTATGTATATTTGCCCTCGGGAAAAGAAGTAAATATGCACCTAAAATGCCTGATACCGCACCACTTGCACCAATCATAGGAATTGTTGAATTTGCATTTGATATCGCATGTGCATATGCCGAAAATATACCACAAACTATATAAAATATTACAAAACGTATATGGCCTAGCTTGTCCTCGATATTATTGCCAAATATCCATAAATAGAGCATATTACCTCCGAGATGAAATAAACCTCCATGCATGAACATTGAGGTGAATATTGTAGCTGCAGGATGAATTGGTTGAGTTGATTCGAACGTAAGTATAGAATGTGGAATTGCTCCATAAGCATATGCTACTTCTTTAAATCCAGAAGGATAAGCCATCTGCAAAAAAAAGGCTAAAATATTCAATACAATAATAATTATAGTTATAACAGGAATTCTATAAGTCGGGTTATCATCTTTATACGGTATCAAAAATTCTTCCTAATTTATAAAATATAACAAAATTATAAGAAAATATATTTTTTCTGTCAAAACAATGTAATTATTCTTGCATTCTATTAATTGGATATGCTATACATTATACGTCTTTTTTTCATAGGAATATTTTAGAGACAGGGGGTTATATGGATAAAGGAAAGAAAATTATTATTTTATTGCTTTTTATATCCTTCACTGTTTTTCCATTATATATAGTCTCTGCAAAAGGGAAGCTCTCAGATGAAGCTCAGATGTGTCTTGGATGCCATTCGGATAATAGCCTGACAAAACAGCTTGCCAATAAAGAAATCCTCTCTCTATATATCAATGGTAACGAATTTGCAAATTCTGCACACAGCACACTCGGATGTGCAGGGTGTCATATGGATATATCTATGGAAAATCATCCTCAGGAAAAAAAGATAAATAGCAAGAAAGAATATTCAGCAAGAGCTTCAGAGGTCTGTATTTTATGCCATGGAGAAATTCCAAAAGAAAAGTTACCAATGCATAATTACCTGACAACGAAGGTAAAGAACATCTTCTGTTCTGAATGCCATGGCGCACATTACATTTTAAAAATGGCAGATTGGAAAAAGAAAATAAGTGATACGCAATATTGTTTAACCTGTCATAAATTTGATTTTAGTATGACATTGAGCAGTGC
The DNA here is from genome assembly GCA_013388455.1 of Nitrospirota bacterium. Classification (NCBI taxonomy): domain Bacteria; kingdom Pseudomonadati; phylum Nitrospirota; species Nitrospirota bacterium. Next base: position 16,747 of record JACAFF010000020.1, on the reverse strand, counting down.
TGAATTATTAAGCCTTTTTATCAATAGAGACACTTTCAAGAATTCTGTTCATGGCAATTTCGACTGCACTGCCTGTCATATGGATTTTTCAAAAAATAAGCATCCTTTTAGAACATTCAAAAGCAGGAAAGAATATATTACAGCAGCTGCAAAGGCATGCACCATATGTCATACAGATGATCAATTAAGAAAAAATGCTGCACACTATGCTCTAATTGCAAAAGACAACTGTATTTCATGCCATGGTTCACATACCATAAAGAGCATGAAGGCTGCAAAAGCAACAGCACCCGAGAATGCATATTGTCTTTCATGCCACAAGAACAAAATAAGCATGAGGATGAAAAATGGAGAAACGCTTATTCTATATGTGGATGAAGCATCCGTAAAAGGTTCAGTTCATTCAGGTCTTAAATGTGGAGATTGTCATACAGGTTTTTCGAAGACTCAGCATCCAAGTAAAACATATGAGAATCTTGCAGAATATTCTCTGTTATCTTCAGAACTCTGCAATAAATGCCATGAAGATGCTTATAAGAAATATGAAACAAGTATCCACTATTCAATGCTCAAAAGTGGTAATCAAAAAGCACCCTCTTGTGTAGGATGTCACGGAAGCCATGCAATCGGGAAAGCAAGCATTGATAAAACATTGGGGCTCACACTTTGTAATAAATGCCATAGTGATATGTATGACTCTTATAAGAACAGCATTCATGAAGAGCTAAGGATGCAGGGAAAATCTGGCACCCCGACATGCTCAGGCTGCCATAATGCACATGATGTTGAATCAACAAAAATGACCACTAAAATAAAGGATGGATGTCTCAAGTGTCACAAGGATATAGAAAAAATTCATAGTAAGTGGCTATCCAATCCACCTATTACTCTTTCATCATTTGCAGGAGCACATTTTGATGTTGTATCCTGTGCCGCCTGCCATTCTAAAGATGCTCAGAGGTTGATCTATCTCAGTCTTTTTGATAGAAAATCCGGGAAACCTCTGCCAGAGGAAGAACTCGCTAAACTGCTTGAGACAGACTCTGAAGGTTTGATGGCAAAACTCGATACGAATAAAGACGGAAGCATTGACAGTAATGAACTATGGAATATATTTACACAACTATACAAAAAAGGGACGCTGTCAATCTTCCATGGCAAGATGGATGTGAGCAAAGCTACAGAAGCTCACCAAATATCCGCAAAAAAAGAGGCCGTAAGAGAATGCGAAAAGTGTCATCACCCTGAAGCCGAATTCTTTGGTAATGTTATGATTGCCATTAATAGATCCGATGGGAAAACCACCCTTTTGCAGACGAAAAAAGAAGTCCTCAATTCAATATATACTATATTACCTGTCAGTAAATTCTATGCACTGGGTAGCACGAATATAAAGCTATTTGACATCCTGTTTATCATTGCGCTCATAGGCGGAATAGCAGTTCCTATAGGACATATTACTTTTAGAATCATAACTTCACCCCTACGCTCATTAAGAAGAATGGGAAAAGGAGGTAAAAAATAATGAAAAAAATATATTTACATCCATTACCAATAAGAATCTGGCATTGGATTAATGCACTGGGTTTCATTATTCTGATTATCACAGGAGCCCAGATTAGATTTGGCAATGTTCTTAATCTGTTCTCGTTCGAAACAGCGGTAAAAATCCATAGCTGGCTTGGCTTTATTCTTCTGGCAAATTACTTCATCTGGCTTATCTATTACCTCCTTACATTAAAAATTAAAATCTATATACCACCTCTTCACCGTCCAATAGAGTTTGCTAAAAAGGCCATAAGGCAGGCAAAGTTTTACGGCTTCGGCATAATGGTTGGCGATCAGAATCCACATCATTCAACACCTGACAATAAATTCAATCCCATGCAGCAGGTTTCATATTTAATGATAATGGCCCTGTTAATTCCTGTTCAGATCATCACAGGTCTTTTCCTCTGGGATCCAAAATTCTTTTCTCCTGCTGTAAACCTGATAGGAGGAATTCAGATCGCTGACATGATCCATGTCCTTCTGTTTATATTCTTCAGTGCATTCATAATAGTTCATTTCTATCTCGCTACCCTTGGACATACTCCAATGGCACATATCATCGCAATGTTTACAGGATATGAAGAAGAACACGAGGAACATGGGCACGGACATGCTGAAGAACATGCTCATGCTGAAGAACATGGTCACAGCAGCTAAATAAAATATTTAATTTTACTCAGCTTTCTTTGTATATCGACAGATAGATGTCCTCTTTACTATGCCTGAGTTGAACAATCCTTGAAAGTTCGGTGATCGCAAAAGAGAGAATCTCTTCGGGTTTCACATAAAACATTTCAACATTTCGGCGAGGTACATAATAACTAAGAAAATTTATATGTATGGCTTCGTTGCAAAGATTGAATAGTTTTATTAAAATATTTTTCATTGTAGTTTCGATTCCTGCAATTCTGAGGTTAAATACGCCACAAGCGAAAATGATATCGAACTTCCTGTAAAATTCCTCTTCTTCTATATCCATAGCAATAAACTCAGCATCAGGAAACTTCTTTTTTGCTAACGTTATAAGATTTTTATTAATATCTATGCCACAATAATTTACAGCAATACTTTTTTCTTTTAAAAATCCAAAAAAATCTCCCTTTCCACAACCAAAATCAAGTATATGCTTTCCTGAAAGATCTCCTGCTATAGAAAAAATTTTATCATATCTCTTTTTCTGCCCTTCAGGAGTCCACCTGACTGCTTGAGGTAAATCACCAAAATCTTTAAGATGCCTGTTGTAGAAATTTAAAAGTTCCTTTTTACCAAGCGGATCCAACGTATCTTAAAAAAGAATCTTATTTAGAAGATTCATATTTAGCTAATTCTTTTAGTAGTTCAATATGTTTATGGTCTTCACCGAAAAGGCTTTTCAATAGTTCTGCAACTTCTGGAACTGTCTTTATCATGGCATGACGACCATGATATTCCATGATATCGTTTTCAATTTCTATTGATAACTTTATGGCTTCTCGTAATGAAAGAGGTTTATGTGAACCAATAATGTTGTCAATTCCGGAGATTAACTTATCAACACGGCTTATATCCATATCTATATCTTTTGAAAGATTTTTATTCTGTCTTGCTAACCTTCGCTGGTATTTAATCAAATCTGCATGTGATTGCTCATCAAGACTCATTCGGAAAAATAAAGCTGCAACCTCTTTTTCATCAGCAAAAAGTTTATTGAAATTTTTATACAATTCGGAGATTTTTAATTCTACCTTTCAATGGCGTCGAAAATCTTAAATATATCCATTTGTTTCTCAGAAGTTCAATGTAATATTACAATTTTGCGATTATTATAGTATATGTTTATAGCTGATTCAATTTTAATCTTAAGTTGTAATAAAGCCAGAAAAGATGGGATTTTAGAAAATAATAAACCTCAGTAGGTATGTTATCACTTCTCAAACTCCGGATGATTGAGGGTATATCAATCTCCAGAGGGCAATTTCTCCTGCAATGTCCGCATGTAAGGCAGAGTTCGAGTTTCTTTTCAACCTCCTCATCAGAGAGAAAACTTAATGCTATTCCTTTTCCTCCGAGGTTTTTTCCACATGCAAAATAATTTCCGACGGTGTTATACATTGGACAATGGAGAAGACAATTTCCGCAGTCAATACATGTCAGGATTTCCTTATACCCTTTCTGAATAATTTCTGTTCTTTTGTTATCAACAAGGATAAGCACTATCTCGCCGGGGGCATGAATTCCTTTGATAAATTTTTTCTCAATATCCGCTGTTTTGCTTACACCGCTGATTATCTCAATAAAAGAGGGTATCCATGAGCCTGTTGCGTTGAAGCATATAACTTTAAGCATGTTAATGGCATCTTCAATGTTCGGATATATTTTATCGATCGCGGTAACTATGATATGCTTTCTCTTTCTCAAGACTTCAAAAATATTACCTTCATTATGGGCAATAACTACAGAGCCCTCTTCTGCTGTCAAAGCATTAGCTCCGGTTATTCCCACATGAGCCTTTTCGATATAACTGCATATTTCATCTCTAAGGAATCCGACGATATCTTGAGGATCTTCACTTGAAGTTATACCATAATGTTCTGCAAGTCCTGCTGCTATTGTTTTTGTTGATATATGCGCTACCGGACCTGTGGGGTGTGAAGGCTTGCATTGCAAAATCTGGGCTATTCTGTCCCCTATATCCGTCTCTATGACCTTAACTCCCTTTGATTCCAGCTCTTTCCCGAGATCAAGTTCTCTTGTTACATTTGATTTCGATTTCACCACCAGTTTTTCATCTCCAATCTCCCGGACAATAATTCTTATAGCGTCATCTCGTCCCTTTGCATGAAATACTTTTATGCCATTTTCCTCCATCCGTCTTACTGCATTATTTAACAGTTCATTATTGCCCACAGATAATGCCCGAACTGCTCTTAACTTTTTCACCTTTTCTCCAAAGTCGGGCAGGATATTCTTTTTTTGTCTTTCCTTCACTGATTTGAAGACTTTTCTCAAAGTCAGTATTTCATCAAAGTTCATAGAATATTTTTACTCTTTATAAAAATAAATAGCAATCGGATACCTGTAATAGAATTTTCCTCCGCAGACAAGATGTCCGATAATTATAAAACCATGATACAATGCATCAATATATTTTGAACAGCATTGAGCTGTGATATACTGAAATACAATAATGAAAATGAATAAGATACATAAAAAAAGATTTCATTGAATATGGACATACGCCATTTTCTATCCGGTATCTTCCTATTCAATTCATTCACGGAAAAAGAGATCGACCTCATCGAGCCATTTCTCTTTTTGAAAAATGTTCAAAAAGGTGAACAGATCTTTTTAGAAGGCGCAGAGGCTACTGCATTCTTCATCGTTGTTTCAGGAAAAGTTAAGATTTATAAGCTTTCTCCAGATGGCAAGGAACATACGCTACATATACAGGTTCCGGGAGACCTTGTTGCAGAGGCAGCGATATTTGATTCCATGGTTTATCCGGCATCCTGTGTTGCTATAGAGAACTCAACTCTCATACGTGTTCCAAAAGAAGGATTGAACAAACTCATAAAGAAACACCCCGAGGTTGCCTTGAAGATGATGAGCGGATATTCAAGGAGGTTAAGGCAGTTTGTTGCAAAAATCGAGGAACTTTCCCTCAAAGACATTAAAACAAGGCTTGCTGATTACTTACTAAAAAACAGCACCTTAGAAAACGGCATAACACTCTGTCGGTTAACCTATTCCAAAAAAGAACTCGCATCTGTGCTCGGGACAATACCTGAGACGCTTTCACGGGCACTTGCCTTCCTGAAACAAAAGAATCTTATCATTGAAGAAAATAATACCATCATAATCCCTGATCCAGAAAAACTTAGGACATTTTCTCTCTTGACTTAAGTCAAGGACACTTTCCCTCACCTGATCTATTCTAAACTCAAGAATATACCAGGAGGATTCAAATGAAAAGGAAAATTATCAAAATCAATGAGGAACTATGTGATGGATGCGGCAACTGCGTTAGTACATGTGCTGAAGGTGCCATAGAGATAGTCAATGGAAAAGCAAAACTGGTTAAGGAAGATTTTTGCGATGGGTTTGGTGATTGTATTGGCAAATGTCCAACTGGGGCATTAATTATAGAGGAACGTGAAGCAAAGCCATTTGATATTGATGCTACAAAAGAATATCTTTATAAAACAAAAGGAATAGAAGCGGTATGGAGAATGGAAGAAGCCCAGAAGAACCACGAGCAAAAAGAACCTATACCTTTAGCTTGCGGATGTCCCGGTAGCATGGTTAAGACATTACAGATAAATGAATGTACTGCTGAATTTGTTCAACAGAAATTACAACCTCAACTTAGGAATTGGCCTATTCAGATAAGTTTACTTCCGCTCAAGGCACCTTATTATCAAGGAGCAAATTTACTTGTAGCAGCAGATTGCTGTGCATATGCATATGCAGGATTCCACAATGATTTCATTAAGGGTCATACCGTCGCAATCGGATGTCCAAAACTTGATAATGCAGGTGGATATAAAGATAAAATGACTGCCATTCTGAGTAAAAACGATATCCGTTCAATCACGATTGCGTATATGGAAGTTCCCTGCTGCACTGGACTTGTCAAATTAATGGCGGAAGCGGTAAAAGAATCAGGCAAGAATATTTCTGTAAGAACATTAAAAATCGGAATCCAAGGGCAAATAATTTCTTAACCGGGTGACTAAGGAATCTTGCCTCTTTTTCATCGAGATTTGCGTCTTTTTACTTTAAATTAATACATAACATTATATTGTGATATACTTGATAAAAAGTTTTGTAATTTTATCATGGCAGAGTGCTTAGTCTGTGGAAAGTCCTCTAATTTGATCTCAAAAGCTCTGAATGTATGCCTTGAATGCATCCGCCTTGAATCGTCCAAGGCATCCTTATATATTGAAAAGGCGCATTCAGAAAGTAGAAAGCTATTTGGCCTTCCACCAAAACCTCCCAGTGATCCAAATGGAATTCGATGCAATTTATGCGTAAACGAATGCAGGATACCTGAAGGTGGCATAAGTTATTGCGGTCTCAGGACAAATATTAATGGAAAACTTTTCGGAATTTCTCAGGATGAGGGTAAATTTTCATGGTACTACGATCCACTGCCGACAAACTGTGTTGCTGACTGGATTTGTGCCGGAGGATGTGGAACAGGATATCCTGAATTTGCTTATTCGAAAGGACCTGAATACGGATACAAAAACCTGGCAGTTTTCTTTCAGTCATGTTCTATTGACTGCCTTTTCTGTCAGAACTGGCATTTCAGGGAAGAGACTTTAACATCCCCTAAAAGATACATACAGGAGCTTGTCGATGTAGTGAACAAAAAAACCTCATGCATATGCTACTTTGGGGGAGACCCTACCCCTCAACTGCCATTTGCATTAAAGGCGTCACATTTTGCACTAAAACAAAAGAAAAACAGGATTCTCAGAATATGCTGGGAAACAAATGGAACAATGAACAGAGATCTACTTAATGAGATGATAGAAATATCCCTTAAATCTGGCGGATGTATCAAATTTGACCTGAAATCATGGAATGAGATTCTGAATATCGCATTAACAGGAGTCACAAATAAAAGAACTATTGAAAATTTTTCAATTATTGCTAAAAGAATCCGTGAACGTCCTGAACCGCCACTCCTTGTAGCAAGCACCCTCCTTGTTCCAGGATATATTGACGAAGAAGAAATCAGAAATATATCAACATTTATAGCATCTCACGATAAAAACATACCATACTCCCTTCTTGGATTTTATCCGCACTTCTACATGTCCGACCTACCTCTTACATCTAAAGACTTTGCATTCAGATGTAAGGAAATCGCAGAAGATGCAGGGCTTAAAAGGGTAAAGGTCGGGAATATTCACCTTTTAAGATAAAATTATATAAGTTCATAAAGAAAACAAAATTGTTTTTTCCTTGACAAAATTGTACGTATGTGTTTTTATATACATACGGTAACCGTTTGCCGATTAATTTCAGGAGTGAATCATATGTGCAGATTAGCAGCTATTACATCAAAAGAATATTTTTCACCAATAGAAAATATTCTTGCACTCGAAACAATGAAAGAAGGACACGATGGCTCAGGGCTTGGTATTACGCTCAAAGACCTGGGCGGAGAATTCAAAGATTTAAAGGGTTATCCAATTCTTTCAGGAATTTGTTCTAAGGAGGGGGCCAAGATCCTTGATGATTACATGGACAAATCAGGTTTCAAATTAATTCATGTATGGACTCCTAAGATAAGGCATGTAAAAGGAATTATTTCTCATGATCATTATTTTGCCAGAGTTTATGATTATCCAAGTTCAATCAAACATAATCACTTACACGAAAAAGAAGATCTTCTGGTTAATGTAAGACTAACACTCAGAAAGATGGGAGAATCTAATCAATCGATATTTGCGTTCTCTTTTTATCCTGACGTTATTACATTAAAAGAAGTTGGAGATCCGCTTCAGCTTGCTGAGTTTTTTGGTCTTGACAGAGAAAATCTAAAAGCAAAGATTATTTTTGCTCAGGGCAGGCAGAATACAAATTATGCAATATACCTATACGCATGCCATCCTTTCTTCATTCAGGGATATTGCTCTATGACAAACGGTGAGAATACTGCTTTTGTTCCTATACGAGAATTTTTAATGAGCAGAGGGTTTCCTGGCTATATCGGCTATAACAGTGATAGTGAAGTATTTACTCATATTCTCCACTATACTGTCAGACAACTCAGGTTGCCCTTGACCTACTATAAAGATATTATAACACCATTGAAAGAAAACGAAATAGAGACAAGAACTGACAGCGATGTTCTTAGACTGATTAAACAATCATTAAGACCACTTTGCATTGATGGACCTAATGTTGTTATTGGCTTTACTCCTGACGGAACATGTTTCATGGTACACGATGCAAAGAAACTTCGCCCTGGAGTTGTAGGCGGTATAAAAGGCAAATATGCATTAATGTCTGAGGAATGCGGGCTTGATAGTGCCATCCCGAAGAGAGATAAATCGAAGGATATTTTTCCTATGAAATACGATATGGTTATTGTAGGTCCTCAGGCAGAGGAGGTAAGAGTATGGAACCAGCTACAAAATTAGATTATAACCATCAGCTTTCTTTAAAAGAACTCCCTTATATAATTCGGTGGAGGGATGACAGATGCACACGTTGTGGAAGATGCACTGCAGTATGCCCTGTGAAAGCAATTGAACCATCTGTAAAGCTCCAGAGGACTGTTACATCTGAGGGACATATACCAACACCATTAGCGGTTAGGAGGATTGTTCATGTAATTGAACAGGTAACAGATATTGACAGGTACTGCACAGGATGCGGTGCATGCACTCTTGTATGCCCAAATGATGCAATTGAACCTGAATATAATCCTCAAAATAAATTCTTGCTTTATAAAAATAAAGGCGGTGAAGGATATAAAAGAGGCGGACGTAGAAATGACCCATCAATTTCGACACTTGACAGGCTCAAGTTCACAAGGATCTCAATGCTTACAGATCCAGCCCTTGATGCTGGAAGACATGAGTTTCGTGTCAGGACATTATTAGGTAGAATATTACCTCCTGAGGAACTACCACTTATATCAGTAAACGGAAAACTTTCGGTTGATAAAGATAAGGGTAAATTTATTCCACCTGTAAGAGAAATTTTTCCAATTATGATTGGTAGCATGTCAGTTGGTGCACTTTCGCCTCCTATGTGGGAAGGTCTTGCTATGGGGGTTGCGTATCTAAACGAAGTGGAAGGTCTCCCTGTTGTTATGGCAACCGGTGAAGGTGGGGTACCACCGAGACTTCTAAAATCCAGATTTCTTAAATATTTCATTCTGCAGATTGCTTCAGGATATTTCGGATGGGATGAGATTATCCATACAATTCCTGAAATGGTTGAGGATCCAGCAGCTATCGAAATTAAATATGGCCAAGGTGCAAAGCCAGGAGATGGTGGATTATTAATGGCACAGAAGGTTCTCAAACTAATTGCAAGTATTCGTGGTGTACCTCAATTTGTTGATCTTGCATCACCACCAACTCATCAGACAAAGTATTCGATTGAAGAGGCGGTTGCAAAAATGATCCAGTCTATGTCTATGGCATGGGGTTTCCGTGTCCCTGTTTACCCGAAAATATCAGGGACAAAGACAGCTCGTGCAGTTCTTAATAACCTTGCAAGAAATCCATATGCTTCTGCACTATCGATCGATGGTGAAGATGGAGGGACTGGTGCTGCTTATAACGTTTCGATGGATAAGATGGGACATCCAATAGCCTCTAATATCAGGGAATGTTATCTCGACCTCGTGAAACAGGGAAAACAGAATGAATTGCCTTTAATCGCTGCTGGTGGTATTGCAAAGAAAGGAAATCTTGCAGCAAATGCAGCAGCTTTAATTATGCTTGGGGCATCAATAGTTTCAGTAGGAAAATATATAATGCAAGCTACAGCGAACTGTTTCGGTGATGAATACAACCGTTGTAACCTTTGCAATACAGGTAAATGCCCGAGAGGGATAACAACACAGGACCCTAAACTTTACAGAAGGCTTGATTCTGACAAGGTTGCTGAAAGGGTGGTTGAAGTATTCAAAGCAGCTAACGTTGAACTGAAAAAAATCTTTGCGCCCATGGGAAGAAGCACAGAACTTCCTATAGGCATGTCTGATGGTTTGAGTGTAGACGACAAGGCTATGGCAGAAAGACTGGAGATAAGCTATGCGTGCTAAAAATAGTAAAAAGTTAAAAGCGAAAAGCAATACTCCCCCTAATCCCCCCCTTAGTAAGGGGGGGTATGTCCTCAGGAAGGGTAAAACCTCCCTTCCCTCTGTAGCACAAACTAAAGCCATTACCATATATGGTCGTATTAACGGCCACAGGGTTTCGTCCCGTATTCTCGAAGAACAAATACAGCAGGCAGTTCGTGATGGTGCGAGAGAATTGCATATTATAGCTGATGGGCAGCATGGAATAGGCGGGAGGATATGGCCAAGAAATGAAATAATAAAAATAATTGTCGAAGGACCTGTAGGCCAAAGGCTTGGGAGTATGGGCATGTTTGGGACAGAAATAATTGTAAAAGGAAGCGTCTCTGACGATGTAGGATGGATCAACTGCGGAGCTAAAATAACGGTTTTAGGTGATGTAACAAATGGTGCATTCAATGCAGCAGCTCAGGGTATCCTATACGTTCAGGGCAGCGGAGGTGCAAGGTGTGACACAATGACCAAGCACAATCCAAGATTTGATCCACCGCAGTCATGGTATTTCAGAAATGTTGGGGATTCATTTGCAGAATTCAAGGCAGGAGGCATCGCAGTCGTTTGTGGTGTAGATTCAAGAAACCCATCGAATATACTGGGGTATCGTCCATGCGTTGGAATGGTTGGAGGAACAATATATTTCAGGGGTCCTATACAGGAATACAGTGAAAGGGATGTCAGACTTCTCGATCTTACACCACAGGACTGGGAATGGTTAAAAACTAATATTAAACCATTCCTCGAATCCATTGATAGGATTTCATATTATGAGGAGCTTACAAATTCACAGGATGAATGGAAAAAATTAATTGCATATACGCCTCAGGAAAAAAGATCGCGAAGATGGTTCAAGATGTCTATTACAGATTTCAGAAAAAATTACTGGGAGAAAGAAGTTGGGCAGGGTGGTATATTTGCTCCTTATATAGAGCATGATATGACTTTATTACCATATATTACTACCGGAAAAGATAGAAGGAATAAACCTGTATGGGCAAATGAGAAGTATTTACCTCCATGTGCTTACAATTGTCCAACACATATTCCTTCACATAAAAGGGCTGCTCTGATCAGGCAGGGAAAACTTCATGAGGCGCTGGAATTGGTTTTACAATATAGTCCTTTGCCAGCAACAGTATGCGGCCAGATATGTCCAAATCTCTGTATGCAGAGTTGCACAAGGGGACAGATTGATAAACCATTAGGAATTGATAGACTCGGCAGGCTTGCTATTGATTTACCAGCCCCGAAAAAGGCTGAACCGACTGGACATACAATAGCAGTCATCGGTGGAGGGCCATCAGGTCTGAGTGCAGCATGGCAGCTTGCTCTTAAAGGACATACTGTTAACATATATGAATCTACAGACAAACTCGGGGGCAAAATCGAATTATGCATTCCAAGAGAACGCCTTCCACAAGAGGTGCTTCAGAAAGAGTTATCGAGGTTCAAGGAGATTGGTGTTAATATTTATTTGAATGAGAAAATCAATCAAGAAAAATTTGAAGAGATTTATAAAAATCATGAGATTGTTGTTGTTGCATGTGGTGCTCATAAACCGAGGCTCATACCTTTTCCGGGGTCCGAGCATGTTGTTACAGCATACGATTTTCTCAGGAATGCAAATATCGGTTCATTGCCTGATCTTAATGGTAAAAAGATCGTTATCATAGGGGCAGGTAATGTTGGAATGGATGTTGCCTCACAGGCATATAATTGTGGTGCGACATCTGTAATCGCTGTTGATATCCAGAAACCCGCAGCATTCGGGAAAGAGATGGAGACAGCAGTAGCAAAAGGGACTCAGATAATCTGGCCCAAATTTACTGAAAGATATGATAATAATGAGAAGAAATTGTATTTCAAAGATGGCTCATCACTTGATGCAGATCTTGTAATAATGTCTGTCGGTGATGTTCCTATTCTTGATTTTCTTCCTCCTTCAATACATACAGAAAAAGGATGGATTGCTGTCAATGAAATTGGACAGACATCAGATGTTAAAGTATTTGCCATCGGAGATGCTACACGACTTGGACTCGTAACACATGCTATAGGCCAGGGCAGGATTGCAGCAGAATCGATACATTATCAACTCATGCATGCTCCAAGATGGCCAGAGACTAAACAGGTTATTCCTTATGAACGCATAAAAACGGTCTATTATGAAGCAGAACACAGAATACAGTCTCATCCACCCACCCTTCCCCATCGAGGGGGAAAGACAAGGGAGGGGGTGGAGGTCTGGGCCCTCGAATCTGAACTCTGTAAGATTGATGCAGATAAATGCATGTCCTGTGGAACATGCCGTGATTGCCATATGTGCGAGTATGCATGCTACTGGGGAGCAATAAGCAGGGTTGAACATGAAGATGGTTCTTATGAGTATATTGTTGATGATGAAAAATGTATTGGTTGTGGTTTCTGTGCTGGCATCTGTCCATGTGGAGTCTGGGAGATGGTAGAAAATATATGATCCAGTCACTTGCAATAGAGAATAGAATCCTTTCTGCCTTTCTTGAAGTAAGCAAGGTTCTTAATTCTTCTTTTGAGCTTGAAAAAAACCTCTCGCGCACAATGCGCGTTCTTGGTGATTTTCTTGAGATGGAAAGAGGGTCTGTCTTCTTGCTCGACCAGAACTCAAAAGAACTGAGAATCGTTGCAGCACATGGGCTGACAAAAGAGCAGATTGAACGTGGTAAATACAAAATTGGAGAAGGAGTTGTTGGGAGGGTTCTCGAAAAGGGTTCTCCTATGGTTATACCAAATGTAGGAAATGAGCCAATGTTTCTCAATAGGACAGGCTCGCGTATCGGTAAAGATGGCATCTCCTTTCTCTGTGTACCAATAAAATTTAAAGGAGAATCAATAGGTGTATTAAGTGTTGACAGAATCTTTAAGGATAAAAATGTAAATATTTATGAAGATATCAGAGTGCTTGAGATTTTAGCGTCAATAATTGGACAGTATATTATATTATGGAAACATTATCGTGATTCTGAGCGGGAGAGAGAAAACCTTAAGCTCGAACTCAAAGGCAAATACAGTCTTCCTAATATTATAGGAAATTCAGACAAGATGCAGGAAATTTTCGCATCTGTTCACCGTGTGGCAGATTCAAAAGCAACTGTAATTCTATATGGTGAAAGCGGCACTGGTAAAGAGCTAATTGCAAAAGCTATTCATTATATGAGCCCTCGGGCGAATTGCCCTTTTATAAAATTTAATTGTGCCTCTATCCCCGAAGGTCTTCTTGAATCCGAACTTTTTGGTCATGAAAAAGGCGCTTTCACCGGTGCAATTTCTGTAAGAAAAGGTAAATTTGAACTTGCCCATACTGGTACTATTTTACTTGATGAGATTGGTGATCTGCCGCTGAATCTTCAACCCAAGATACTGCGCGTTCTTCAGGAGAGAGAATTTGAGCGTGTTGGTGGAGAGAAAACTATCAAGGTCGATGTTAGACTAATTGCTGCAACAAGTAGAAATCTTGAAGAACTCGTTTCTAAAAACAAATTCAGGGAAGATCTATTTTACAGGCTTAATGTTGTGCCAATATCCATGCCTTCTCTTAAAGAAAGAAAAGAGGACATCAGTCTTCTGGTAGAATTCTTCCTGAATCGATACAACAGGGAGAATAGCAAGAACATCTCCATATCACCTGAAGCCCTCAGAGTATTGATTGAGTATGACTGGCCTGGAAATGTCAGAGAACTCGAAAATACCATTGAAAGGCTTGTTGTCATGTCCGATGGCAACATTATCAAACCATCCTATTTGCCAATCAACCTTAAACTTCCTTCTCGTGAAAAGATTTTACCGAGGGAATCTCTCAAGGCAGGGATAGAAGATATTGAGAAGAACAGTATCCTTGAGGCACTCGAAAAATGCGGTTGGGTTCAAGCAAAAGCAGCGCGTATGATCGGCCTTACCCCCCGTCAAATAGGTTATAAGATAAAAAAATACGGCTTAGAGGAAACAGGAAAAGGTTAAAACACATATACGACATTAAGGGATAATGGGGCATTATTCACGAACATATTCCAATATTCAGTAAGATACGGGGATTTTATAGATAGAACCTTTCAAGAGGAATTCATTGACAATAATCTGGATATAAATTTATATTGTTTAACCAGAGACTTGCTGATTATATGATCTTTTATAATACTCCGAGGCCACATAAGTCTCTGGGTTTAAAAAGCCCTGTATAGTATTTGATTGAAATATGTTAGATTGATTTGTATTTAGGTTAAACATTTAATCTCTTAATATAAGAAGGAGGAGGAATAAAACATGGTTAAAAGGATAGGAGGTTTATTTTTTTCTATCATTTTCCTTATCGCGATAAGTGCAGTCCATGTTAGTGGTCAAGACCCCTCAACTGAGATCAATCAATTAAAAAAAGAGGTTCAAAAACTTTTGCAGAGAATAGAAGAGCTTGAGAAAAAGCAGGCAGAAATGGAGAGCAAAACTGTCAAGACAGAAAAGAAAGTTACAGAGGTTGAGAAAAAAGCAGAAAGAACAGAAAAAAAATCTCTTAAAGACCGTGTTAATCTCAGTGGCGAGGCGAGATTTCGTATTGTCAGAAGCACATCAGATACTAATGCTGGATTTTACGGTAATGACCACCCATCAGATGATATTGAAGCTGTTGATGAAACCTATTTCCCACTTCGTGTAAGATTGAATGCACATGCTGAGGTCGTTCCAGGTATTGCTGATTTTTATGCACGTCTTACCATGAATAAAAACTTCGGCTTATCAGAGTCAAGTCTTTCTGATCCACTCGATAATCCTAATTCTTTCGAAGCAAGTAAAGGACATGATATGACACCTCGCTTTGAACAAGCTTATACAACAATCAAAATCCCTCTTTTTAATACTACATGGTATATTGGGCGGCTTCCAGGACTTGACGGACCCCCATCCCGTCAGGCAGGTAGCCTCTTCCCGAGACTGTTTATTGATGCTGAAATAGATGGATCATTAATTAAATGGGATGCTCCGCATACAGCACTTGACAATATCAAGTTACCATGGACGAGCACAAGATTATTTAATAATTCACGTATAGAAGAAGTAGGTAGGGCATTCTTATCACGCAAAGCATACGAGTCAAAGATAAAAGATAGAACAGGCATTATACTTGGATATCTAAAATATGATGAGAAAAAAGAATCTCTACCAGATGATGCTGATGTGTATCTTGCACAAGCTCAAGTAAAAATAGGTAAAGATACAGCAATTGTGGTTGATGGACTTTACATGGATGACTGGCATATACCAAATACATCAAATGATAAAGACGTGCCAGACTTTAAAACACCTTACTGGCTGACTGGATTTTATGCAGACACTCAACTGCTTGGATTCCAGATCTACGGCGCTTACTACTACAGTCATTTCAAGATACCAGATCATTCATGGGTAGATAATGGAACTACTTATACATTTGACGCTGAGGGATTTCCGGGACGTATCTGGTATTTAGGATTTAATTCAGGTGATTTAATTTCACCAAACATGCAATTATGTGTCGAATACGCAAAGGGAGATGATGCATGGATAAACCCATTCAACTACCGGGGATTCAGAAGGAAAGGTACTGTTCAATCGCCAGCAAATAACTATTTTTATAACGAGAGCGGAACAAATACAATCGTTGGATTCTATCCGTTTCATGCAGGGGTATGGGATATATATTACGACTATTTTTATCATGAGAAGCTAAGATTCCGTCTTGGGCTTATGGACTTTCAATTTTACGAGAGTGGTATCAGAGATGGTAATTATTCCATTTTAGGAAGTAACAAATTTGAACACACATGGTATCCATATTTTGAAGTTAATATATCTTTTTAGGATTTACGCACCTCAACCACGGATTCTTTTTTAATACAGCAGCCGGGAGGGGAAGGACAGTAATCTCTGGGTGCTTGTCTTCCAGAAAAGTTAAGACACATTTACGACATTAAGGGATAATGGATCATTATTCACGAACATATTCCAATATTCAGTAAGATACAGGGATTTTATAGATAGAACCTTTCAAGAGGAATTCATTGATAATAATCTGATTGATAATAATCTGGATGTAATTTATGATAAACCTCTTTTTGACCAGAGACTTGCTGATTATTACAATACTCAGAGACCACATAAGTCACTGGGATTAAAAAGCCCTATTCAGTATTTAGTCGAAAATGGAGAAATGTCGCAAATGTCTTTAATTATACATTTTATTGACAAAACCATATTGCCTCACGTAAAAATCTAAACGAAATCTTTCTTGGTTGCCTCATGAAAATTATAAACGAAATTATCTTTCTTTTTTGCATTGTTTTTTGATGTAACCAATCTAATAAGTTTATTTTGTAACTT
>JACAFF010000019.1 GCA_013388455.1 Nitrospirota bacterium | reverse complement strand
GACAATACCTTCGTTATCGCTGATGTCAATGTCGTCTTGCCATGGTCTACATGTCCTATCGTACCTATGTTTACATGAGGCTTTACCCTCTCAAATTTCGCCTTCGCCATATTTCCTCCTTTATTTTAGCCATTAGTCAATAGTCATCAGTCATTAATTAGCACAAATTTCAATACAATCACACTTTACTGATAAATGACCAATGACCGCCTTGTTCAAAGCCCATGACCGGGATTGAACCGGTGACCTCATCCTTACCAAGGATGTGCTCTACCGACTGAGCTACATGGGCACGTTAACCGCTCGAACGGTTCAAACTGTTCAAACGGTTGATGGAGCGGGAAACGGGATTCGAACCCGCGACCCTCAGCTTGGAAGGCTGACGCTCTACCACTGAGCTACTCCCGCACACAAAAACATTTTCATTTTCTTCTAACACTTCACTCATAAGTTTTTACTGCAAACTTCTAAAAATAAGTTTGCTGGTGGAGAGGGGAGGATTCGAACCTCCGAAGGCTGTGCCGGCAGATTTACAGTCTGCTCCCTTTGGCCACTCGGGAACCTCTCCTCTACATTTAGAATACCTGGAGCCACCGAAGGGAATCGAACCCCCGACCCGCTGATTACAAATCAGCTGCTCTGCCTGCTGAGCTACGGTGGCTTCATCATCTCCTCGATAAAAAATAATGGCGGAAAAAGACAACAGTTTACCCTCTTCTTTATGAAATATTTATTAAACAATTTTTATAATTAAATGGTCAATTTTAAAAATTAGTGTTTAAATTCTATTTTCTCATTATTTCTTTGTTTTTTTCATTATTAAATATTCTTTGACGCAATATCTCAAAAAGGATTATTCCAGTAGCTACTGAAACATTCAAAGAATTTATTCTCCCAAACATCGGTATTCTTACTATTATGTCACATTTTTCACTAACAGTTTTTCTTATTCCTTTCCCTTCTGAACCAATAACAATTGCAAGTGGTTGTATAAAATCTATTTGCCAAAATTCTTTATCTGATTCTGCTTCAGCTCCTATTATCATTATTCCAGTCTCTTTCATCTTGTTTATCGCATGTTTTATATTCGATACCATTGTTACTGGAACATATTCAACAGCTCCAGCAGAAACCTTTGACACCTCAGAACTTAGAGTAACGGATCTATGAGATTGCAAAACAATACCATGAACACCTGCGGCATCAGCCACTCTTAATATAGCACCCAAATTCCTCGGGTCTTCAAGACAATCGATTATTAAAAATAAGGGGATTTCTTTATTACTGAAAGGTATCTCAAGCATTTCATTCAAAGTTGTATATTCTTTGTGATGAACCTCTGCTGCAATCCCTTGATGTCCTTTTTTGAATCGTGAATCGAAGAAAACTGCATCTTTAAAAATTACAGGAATCTCTTTTTTCTCTGCCAGTTCTTTAATCTCTTTCACACTATCTTTTCTTCTGTAAGATATAAAGATACATTTAATATTTCTGCCTGCTCTTAATGCCTCTCTGACAGGGTTCAATCCATACAACCATTCACTATCCAATCTTAACCTTCCAATCAGTTCTGTCTTTCTTATCTTCAAGTATGATACCTTTCATTTCGAATTCTCTTCTAATTGTATCTGCTAATTTCCAATCTTTTCTTTTCCTTGCTTCTTGTCTAAGCTTTATTTTTTCGATAATATCTCTTTCTGAAAACTCTATTTTCTTTATTTTCATTAAAGATAAATACCATTCATAGGGAGTTTTATTAAAGATGTTAAGTATTTTCCCTGCTTCTGAAAGTTGTGCTTTTGTTTCTTTAAGTAGTTTCTTAGTCTCTCTGCCAGAAGGTCTACTATCAAGAAATCTGTTAAGCTCTCTTATAAGTTCAAATATGCAGCCGATTGCGAATGCTGTATTAAAATCATCATCCATTGCCTCTTCAAAATTTTCCCTGAATTTGTAGAGAAAATTACTATATTTTTCAACATCTGTTGATAACCCTTCTCTATCATAACCATCTTTTTCAAGAATATCATTAATTCTAACGACAGTAGCATAATATCTGTCGAGGGAAGTCTCTATCTCTCGTAATTGTTCATCAGAAAATTCTATGGGGCTACGATAATGAGTCGACAAAAGGAATAATCTTAAAACCTCTGGATCAAACTTATTAAGAATCTCTTTAATAGTAAAAAAATTACCAAGGGATTTCGACATTTTTTCTCTATCAACAGTAATAAAACCATTATGCACCCAGTATTTTGCAAATGGCTTGCCTGTGTATGCCTCAGACTGAGCAATCTCATTCTCATGATGGGGGAAAAGTAAATCAGCACCACCACCGTGGATATCAAAAGTTTCGCCTAAATGTTTTATTGACATTGCAGTGCATTCAATATGCCATCCAGGCCTTCCCAATCCCCAGGGACTTTCCCATGCTGGTTCCCCTTCTTTTGATTTTTTCCACAAAGCAAAATCCATCGGATTTCTTTTATTTTCATCTACATCAACCCTTGCACCAGCCATCAACTCTTTTATATCCCTTTTTGATAATTTCCCATATTCCGGAAATTTTTCTACAGAGAAGAAAACATTTCCGTCAATTTCATATGCATAACCTTTTTCAATAAGACTTTTTACAATAGCAATCATTTCTGGAATATGTTCTGTTGCCTTTGGTTCAATGTCAGCTCTCCCAACGCCAAGCTTATCCATATCTGCATAATACTCATCCGTGTATTTTGCTGCAATGACATCCCAACTTACCTTTTCCCGTATCGCTTTGTTGATAATCTTATCATCTATGTCAGTGAAATTCCGAACATATTTAACATCGTAACCTTTATACTGTAAATATCTTCTTATCACATCGAATATAATCGCACTTCGAGCATGACCAATGTGACAATAATCATAAACAGTTACTCCACATGCATATATTCTTACTTTATCTGGTAATATAGGAATAAATTCTTCTTTGCAACCTGTTAAAGTGTTATATATTTTCACGTCTCTTCCTTAATTTGTTAATATTCAGCAATAAAATTATACAACAATTCTTTTTTTCATTAC
This sequence comes from Nitrospirota bacterium, assembly GCA_013388455.1. Lineage (NCBI taxonomy): Bacteria > Pseudomonadati > Nitrospirota > Nitrospirota bacterium. Next base: position 31,088 of record JACAFF010000019.1, on the reverse strand, counting down.
CTTTTTAATTAAACCCCTATGTCAAGATGAAAAGAATAAGGGAGTTATGCTAATATTTTTGCAATGGAGCAGGGGAAAAAAGAAACTAACGATTTAAAGACCATGATTGCTGATTATATGGAAGGAGGTTATCTAGATAATATAATAGATATGTTTAAACATGATCCAAGTCTTTATGTCTTTGTTGGTGAGTTACTTACAGACGAAAGAATGCGGGTAAGAATTGGGACAGCGGCCCTTATCGAGACATTAAAATCAGAAGACCCAGTAAATGTCAAAAAAGCCATTAATTCACTTATTCCTCTTTTGGAAAATGAAAGTCCGGTTGTAAGAGGTGACGTTGCATACGTACTGGGAATAATTGGTGATAAGGACACCATGCATCTTCTCGAAAAGTTGAAAGAAGATGAAGACGAAAATGTTAAGACTATTGCACAGGAATCAATAGATGAGATAAAAAAAATATAAATAAGCTACTTTTTCCATAACCCACAATTATTACTTGACAAATTACCTTTTCATCTTACATAGTTATCTGGCATTTTGAACTTCCTTCAAGGGATTTCAAGAGCTGTATTAACAATATCAAAGGAGGAATAATGAGTACAAGGCTTTATGTTGGTAACATCTCCTTTAAGGCCACCGAAGAGGATTTAAAAAATCTGTTCTCACAGGTTGGTGAAGTAGTTTCTGTAAAACTTATAAAAGATGCAACGACCGGAAGACTCAGGGGCTTTGGTTTTGTGGAGATGGCCTCAAATGAAGATGCACAGAAAGCAATTTCAAAGTTTAACGGGAATAACTTTATGGAGAGGAGCATCGTTGTCAATCAGGCAAAACCACAGGAAAAACGTGGTAGAGAGCGTTCAAAAGAAAGAAGTAGTTTTCGCATGAGAGGTGAAAAACAATAAAAGTTTTTTGAAATCTTCCAGCCATAAAAAATCATGATTTCTTGAGAAGCATTGAACCATGTGTTAAACCAAGTTCTTTAGAAACCACATCACATTTTGATTGGAAAAGGAAGAATATTGTTTTGTTTTTACCAAATAATGTTTCAAAGTTTCCCTGTCCTTTGCTGATTATCAGTGGAGCATCATTGAATATCTTTTGAAAAGCAGGTGATGTCCATTCGAGGATTGTTCCGACTGCTTCCGAGCCATTGTCTATCAAATCACAGATTTCATTAAGTCCTGTTTGAATTGCATCTTCGATTGTTGAATCATTTATAACAGGGGACCCTTTAGTAGCTACTATAACTCTTTTGTTAATTTTTATTAATGTTTCAATAAGAATTTTATCAAAAACAATTTCTCCTGCGTTGTCAGTCAGGTATAATATTTTATCCGTTAATAAAATAGCCTCTTTTAAAGCATCATAGTCATCGACAGCAAGTGGAGTGCGCAATGCTTTTTGGATAGCGCCCTCGATATCTACAGATGTAAAAATACCGAAATCTATAACATTCCCGGCGATTGCAAGCCGTGTGCTCATCCATAAAGGATCATTACTTTTCTCAACAAGATTTTTTAAAGAAGGATATAAATTCATTGCAATCTGATTATATTTTAATTTTATATCTCTGAAAGGATCCCCGCCAAGCAACTGTCTTATCTTACGATGAATAAAGGTTGTAGTATAAGCAGGAGGTTTTGAAGTATCAGCATTTTCGATATGCTCAAGAATACTTTTTAAAATTCTTTCTTGTAATGATTCATCTTTTGTCCCGAGGCGAAGCGCAATTAATGCCTGCCGAAGAAAACATGGGAAACAATCAAGATGTACGCGCATAAATTATTTAGTCTTTCTGAGCATCTTTGCTTTATTCTCTACCTCTTCGGTCATCTTCTTTTTTAAAGTCTTGAGTTTTGCGGCAACAACAGGGTCTTTCCTTCCGATTATTTGAGCTGAAAGAATCGCAGCATTTTTCGCTCCTGCCTTGCCAATAGCCACTGTTGCAACAGGCACTCCAACTGGCATCTGAACAATTGATAGAAGCGAATCTATACCTTTGAGAGGGGAGGAATCTATTGGCACTCCTATTACAGGCAAAATTGTGTGTGCTGCTACAATTCCTGCCAGATGGGCTGCCATACCTGCACCAGTAATGATTACCTCGATGCCTTTTTCTTCAGCCTGAGAAGCTAAAATCATAACACGTTCCGGTGTTCTATGTGCAGACGCAATAGTAATTTCATAAGCAATGTCAAGTTCCTCGAGTGTTTTTCCAGCATTTTCCATAATCGTAAGATCAGAATCGCTACCCACAATAATTAATACCCTTGGTTTCATTTTGTCTCCTCTACACACAAAAATGCATTATTTGGGGACAAGACCAATGTCTTTTATATAATGCATTTTTTCGAAACCTATATTCTCTATTGCTGTATAAATCCTTTTCTTTGCATCTTCAAATCTATCCCCGATTGCAATTACACTCATCACCCTTCCTCCACATGTTGTAATATTGCCATTCTGAAATTTGGTATTATTGTGAAATAAATGAGTATCTGTTATCTTTTTGACCTGTTCAAGTCCCTTTATTATAAAACCTTTTTGAAAGTTTATATCGATATTTTCGGAGTATAGCACAACTCCCGCAGAAATCTTTTTATACCATTCTATATTCAATTCATTTATATTATCATTTATTACAGATAATACAATATTAACGAAATCTGTTTTCAGCCTTGGCAGTATAGTCTGGACATCTAACTCACCTATACATGTATTAACTTCTACCACATAAGGTCTATCAGTAATAATTAGTTCTAATGAACACAGTCCTTTATATCGGAACCCTTCTGTTTTAAGTGCTCTTGAAAATAAATCGATAATTTTATGAATACTCAACAGATTATTGGGCTCTAAATGAAAAGGGCAATAAGATCCGATACCATCTGACATTTGATTAGCATCGGTCGCATTAAAGCAAAAATATTTATATAGACTTACAAATGGGAGTGCAATATTTCCATCAGTCAGAAATGTAAAAGTTGCATGCTTCCCTTTAATATATTCTTCCAGAATTATTTTCTTGCTGGTATCATCATGATTTCCATCATTCATCATAGTTCTAAGAATAGACATTGCTTCATCCACAGAAAAAGCAGTATAAACAATATTTCTATCTAAGCAATTATCAGTCTTTATAACTATAGGGGCCCCTTTTAACCTTATATAATCTTCAGCAAGGGAGTAAGAATTAAAGACCTTGTATTCAGGGGTCAAAATCCCGTGAACTTTAAGAAAGTTTTTAGCAGCAGATCTTCTTGTTCTCAATTGTGCAGAGATTTTATTTGCTCCAAAAACCTTACACCCTTCTCTTTCCAATATATCAGCAATTCCATGTGCAGACTGTTCTTCGTCACCAATTATGGTGAGATCAATCCACTCATATTTGATAAAATCGGTTAAAGCATCAAAATTTCTTGGACTGAAATCAACACATTCAGCGATTTCTGCGATTCCAGCATTCCCAGGACAACAGTAAATTTTATCGACATATTTACTCTGTGATAATTTCCATACGATCGCATGTTCCTTGGCACTCTCACCGATGACAAGCACTTTCATAAACAGATGACCTTCATAATTATCTTTATTTAAGTTTCATTCTTTTGTTGTTTCAGTTCTTTTGCAAGAAAATCAGCAATTAATCCATCATATCTCGAAGTATGTTTGAATACCTTTTGCGCAAGTTCTAATCTCATTTCGTAGCTTATATCACCACCAAGCCTTTTAAGTTCTTCAATAACTTTTCTATAATCTGATGGGTCAACAATAACAATAACGTCTTGAAAGTTTTTAGATGCTGACCGCAACATTGCAGGCCCGCCTATATCAATGTTTTCAATAGCCTCTTGTAATGTGACTCCGGGCTTCGATATTGTCTCTTCAAAAGGATAAAGGTTTACAACCAGCATATCTATTGTATTAATGCCGTGTTTGTCAATTTCCTCCATATCCTTGATATTACTCCTTCTTGAAAGCAAACCTCCGTGTATTCTTGGATGAAGTGTCTTTACCCTTCCATCAAGCATTTCTGGGAAACCTGTATATTCGGATACTTCTTTAACAATTACACCTGCATCTTTCAATGTCTTTGCTGTTCCACCAGTTGATAGTATTTCAAAACCCATTGCTTGAATTTCTTTTGCAAATTCAATAATATCCTTTTTATTAAACACACTTATAATTGCCCTTTTAATCTTCGACATAATTCCTCCTTTAATAAAAGAATAATAGTATTGTCAAAAGTTTTTAAACAAAAATGTCTAAAACTCTTGATTTTCAATCTGACAGGCGAGACGCCTCTCCTACCGGAATTGATAAACTTTCCTCTTTCATATTATCTTCCTGCTTTTCATAAACTTTTGGCATTACCTAAATTTGGCATTACCTAAAAGATTAATTAACCCAAAAAATGCAATTAAAATAATGCAGATATTGTTCAGAAGAGACTTGTTTTTCGGGTTCATTATCAATGTCCATAAAGATTTATGTTTTATATTGCTAATTTTAAACTTTTAAGTATTTTTTATATATCCCTTTTCCATCATGCTAATATATGTATCATCTCCAATTATTATGTGATCAAGCACCCTAATCCCTACAATATCTCCTGCGTTAACAAGCCTTTCTGTTATTATTATATCTTCTCTGCTTGGAGTAGGATCTCCGCTTGGATGGTTATGTATAAAAATTACAGATGCTGCAGACTCTTTTATTGCATCCCTAAACGCCTCACGTGGATGTATCAGTGAATTAGTTAATGTTCCCTCAGAAATTCGGCAATCTCTAAAAAATCTGTTTTTTGCATCAAGTAATGCACACCGGAATTCCTCTTTCTGCATATTTTTAAAATGTTTTCGGTAGTAAATAAAAACATTATACCCAGATAAGAAAGCTGGCCCTTTAGCTTGATGTTCTTCAAAAAGCCTTCTGCCAAGTTCAAAGGCAGCTTTTATCTGTGAGATTTTTGCATCTCCTATTCCTTTGAGGCAAGCAAATTCTTTAGGTGCTGCATCTTCAATTTTTTTAAGATTTCCAAAAGTATTGATAAGTTCAATAGCAAGATCAAGTGCACTTTTTGCACCACTACCGGTTCTCAAAACAATAGCAAGAAGTTGAGCATCAGAGAGACTACGAGCACCATGTTTGAGTAACCTTTCTCTTGGTCTCTCACTTTCAGGCCATTTTTTAATACTCTGATATCCCATTGAGTTAGAAATATTAGCATCTGTAATATTAATTGGTAAAGAGTTCATTGCAGATATATTGTGATACAATATGAATTATTGTATTATGATTGTATAATTGGAATAAATTTGGAAATGAAGTCATTATTAATTCTTTGATTGTTGTCAAAATAATTACGGAGGAAATATGGATTATTTAAAAAAGAAATCGCTTATAAAAAATACAAATGGATTCACACTCGTCGAGTTAATTGTTGTAATGGTTATTCTTGGAATGTTAGCAGCCCTTGTTTTCCCAAGATTAATACCAAAAGTTGGTAAAGGTAAGCAATCAGCTGCAAAAACACAGATAGAACTCCTTGGGCAGGCGCTTGACCAATTCAAACTTGATACTGGACGTTATCCAACTACATCAGAGGGATTAAACGCCCTTGTTACCAATCCAGGGATACAAAATTGGGATGGACCGTATTTGAAAAAGGCCGTCCCAAATGATCCATGGGGACATCCCTACCATTATGAATCACCTGGAAGCCATGGTGATTATGACCTCATATCTTATGGTGTTGATGGTTCACCAGGTGGTGAAGGTGAAAACGCCGACATCACAAGTTGGGAGTAAATAATACCCTTTTTTGTCCTTACAATTGACATTTTTTGTCACGAGCGAAAAGCATCCTACTTTTTATATCTACTATTCTTCAGAAAAACTTAAAGCTTTCTCATAAGATATATATAAAAGTAATTGATTGACTTGTATTTTTTAATTTTTTTATGTATACTTTTTCAATGAATACCCGATTTAAGGGTATGGTATAAAGTTTGCAATAATAACAATAAAAAAAGAAGGAGGTGATGTAAAAAATAGTGACTTTATAAAAAGGTCTCCGGATAGTAGTTTAAAAATGTAAACAATAGTAAAAGGGGGTAAGATGTTTAAAACTGTTTACAAAATGAAAAAAGGAGAGCAAAGAGGGTTCACCCTCATTGAACTTCTAATTGTCGTAGCAATCATCGGAATTCTGGCAGCAATTGCAATTCCTGGTTATATTGGAATGCAGGAAAGAGGAAGAAAGGGCTCTGTCCAGAGGGCTGCCGTAGCTGCAGAAGCTGAAATTCAAGGTTGGCTACAGTCAGCAAGAAGGGGTGGAAGCACACTTCGTGAAGTTGATTCAAATGGAAACGGCATAGTTGACAGTAATGATCTGACAAATTCTGACCTTGCAGGGGACTTAACTACAGCCAACGGAATATGCTCTGATTATATCTCTGCAAGATTTGCACAGAATCCCGAATATTCACCATGGAATGCGATAGAAAGCTTGTGGACAACAGCTGCAACTAATGCAACTGCCAATGGCCGTATTAGCTGTGTGCATAACACAACCGACCCACAAGTTATCCTTACAGCATATGACAAAACGGGAACACAGCTTTATAGAAAAGTTATTGCTGCTGACTAAAAAATTGTAAAGAAAACAAAAGACCCTACTATAGTAGGGTCTTTTGTTTTTAAAAATTACAAGAATTTATGAAAAGACAGCAAGGGTTCACACTTATTGAATTACTAATTGTTGTAGCTATAATAGGTATAATTTCAGCAATTGCAATTCCTGGTTATATTGGAATGCAGGAAAGAGGAAGAAAGGGCTCTGTTCAGAGGGCTGTTGTATCAGCAGAAGCTGAAATTCAGGGTTGGCTACAGTCAGCAAGAAGGGGGAATAGTACTTTGAGAGAAGTAGATTCAAATGGGAATGGCATAATTGATAGTAATGATGCAACAAATACTGACCTTGCACAGGATTTAACTGGTGCAAATCAGCTATGCTCCCGCTATATTGAGGCACGTTGGAATATGAATCCAGAATATTCTCCATGGAATCCAACAGCAACGAGCCTCTGGACTACTGCTGCATCAAGCAATGCAACAACTAATGGCAGGATTTCATGTAATCATTCTGCTAATTCAGGACAGATAATCCTCGAAGCAAGAGATAAACAAGGAAACTCAATGTATAGAAAAACTATCTCCGCTGATTAAAAAGTCTCTTCATTTATGAATTCTGATAATTCTGCCTTTCTTAAAATATTGAAACTTTCAGCAATAATTTTTCTTTTTTTATCATTCGCACTTAATTATCTTTCCACTCCTTTATGGGACAGTGATTTCTGGTGGCATATTGCAAATGGTAGATATATAGTAACTTCAGGAACCCTGCCTGAAAAAGATCCATTTTGCTTTACTTCAATACTCGAAGAAAATAAAAATCCATTTCCTGAGTGGGAAAACTTCATTTTAAAACAATACTGGCTCAGTCAAATTATCTTTTATTTAATCTACAATTCTTCAGGCACAGCAGGCATTATCATACTAAGAAGTCTCCTTCTTCTTATACTACTTATAATAGTTTTCTGGCAACTCAAGCGATGGTCTGTAAGTTTTCCAATTGCATTTTTATTTACTTTTATTGTTTTCATAGCTACTATTAAAACTACAGGGGAACGTCCGGTTCTCTTCACGATACTTTTTACTGCTCTGATATTTTTTCTCTTAGAAGATTTCAGAAGAAATAGGAAAAAGCGGATAGTATTGCTCATTCCCCTGATGCTTTTTTGGTGCAATTTGCACGGAGGGTTCATCATCGGAATAGGTATTATCACTGCTTTTATGTTTGGAGAAGGAATTAATTTTTTCCTAAAAAAGAGTGATTATACAAAGCAGGAAATCTTTATATTCTATATCGTCTCAATCCTTTCAATCGCTGTCTCTTTTATCAACCCAACCGGCTGGGATGCATTATTTATTTCAATAAATATCCCTTTTAAATATAAAATAATACATGAGAATATTCAGGAATATTTCTCCCCATTTATTTTTTATAAATCAAAAATATATCCATTACCATATGAATATGTAATTCTTGTTTTTCTCTTTCCAATAATCCTGTTTCTACGATGGAAGAAAATATATTTATCCCATCTCATTGTGCTTTTAATATTTCTTATTCCGAGTATTTCAGCACGCAGATTTATGATTTACTATGTGATTTTAGGTTCCATGATTTTAGGTAATGAGTTTGATATTTTGATGAAAAGTTTAATAAAAAAAAGATTTTCAGAATTCGATTATCAAAAGATTATAACTATATTGTCATTCGTTGCATTATTTTCATCAGTAGCCTTTTTTGCAGGTAATATATATGGACATGACGGATTTCAATTTGAAGTTGCGAATAATTATTCAGTTCCAGTTGGAGCAGTCAATTTTATTGAAAAAAACAATCTTTCAGGCAACATGTTTAATGACTATGGTTATGGTGGATATATATCATGGAGACTCTATCCATATAAAAAAACTTTTATAGATACACGTGCACTAAATATCTCTGTAAAGATGGAATACGGCTGGATTATAAATGCTTTGATGATGAGTGATGTTGACAAAAGCATCGAAGGAAAGTCAAATAACCCTTTGTGGAAAGTTCTGATTAATCATTACGATATAAACTATATAGTGCTATCGGTTGTAAATCCAATTTCACAAATTTATCCATTAATTTTCGAACTTATCGAAAGTGATGACTGGATTCCTGTATATAGTGACGAAATGAGTGTAATATTTGTAAAAAACAATTTACGCAACAATGATATTATTAAAAAAAACCGAATTCCAACTGAAGAAGTTTATAATACAATAATATATCAAGGAGCCAGTCGAGCACTAAACAATAAAACAAATCCTCGCTCATTGATATCGCTTGGTGATGTTTTTTATAGAATGCATAGATCAGAAGATGCTCTAAAGGCATATAAATATGCTCTGGAAAGGATGCCGGATGATAAAAGTATTCAAAGAAAGATTGCTCAGATTGAATTAGAGATAAAAACAAAAAAAGAGCAACCAAAAAGTGATTAAAATATAATTCTGGTTAAACATGTGAGAGAAAAGATATTAATAGGCCTCTTTTGCTTAGCAGTATTTATTAATTTTTTAGGGCCAATTGTTTGTCCTGACTTCCCTTTTCATCTTAAAACAGGAGAATATATTTATCAGCATAGAGCGATACCATCAGATGACCCCTTTTCTTTCTATGGGGAAGGGATTAAGACTGATAGGGAAAAATTTACACTTTCGCAGTACTGGATTACTCAAATTATATATTATAAACTCTACTCTCTTTTTGGTTCAGCTGGTATCATTCTGCTTAGGGCTATTATTTTTTCATCATTTGTTTTTATTATCTGGTTTTTTCTTCGAAAGAAAGGCTTTTATAAAGCTTTATTTTTAGCATCTATTATTGCGATTATGCTTCAAGCATCCAAACTTGACAGACCTCAATCGTTTTCCTTTCTCTTTATGATTATCCTGATCTTGCTCCTTGAAAGATTCAGGGAAAATCCAGCTTCAAAAATGCCCCTGTTCTTTATTCCACCTCTTATGCTCATTTGGGCTAACATGCACGCCGGCTTTGTTTTTGGTATCGCTGCTATCTTGATTTATGCATTAACAGAATCTTTTAAAATACTTATAAGCAAGTCTACTTTTGGTCAGCCTTTAGAAAAAAAAGCAGTTCTTACATTACTTATTACAATATTCCTTGCGATAGTATTTTCTTATATTAACCCCTGTATTAATGGGCAACTGCTGGAAGCCTTGAACTCTCATACTTATGCGAATTGGTTATATAGTGAAAATAGAGAATATATAAGTCCTATAAAGGAGATGGGGGTTCACTATGGGAATAGAATTTCTATTCTTTCATTCTTTTTTATTTTTGGGTATATAATTATTGTTATAACATTAAATTTTTTCAGGTCAAAATCTTTAGATATAACTTCCCTTTCTCTTATTATCTTTTCCTCTGTTGCTGCTTTCACCTCTATCAGATATATCCCCTTTTTTGTTGCAATTTCAATTCCTGTTTCAAGAAAATACACGTTTTTCAGTAACATAGATTCAATAAAAAAGTTAAGGGTAAATTCAATAATGTTTTTTTTACTGCTAATATTTTTCACATTTACTATTGTCTTTGGGTTGAAAAACTATTCGAAACTTTTTGGAATTGATACATCAAGATATCCAGAAGGTGCAGCAAGTTTTCTTCTCGCTAACAAGATAGATGCCAATATGTTTAATCAACATAATAAAGGGAGTTATTTTATATGGAGGCTTTATCCTTATTATAAAGTTTTCAATGATACTCGTTTTATCAGCTTAGAAGCTGTCCATGATACTGATGTAATAGCTTATACACTTGATGATTATAAACAGCCAACTTATGTAGGCCTTACAAATGCCATAATATCTCTTGTTCCAGATGAGATGGGAAGAATCGAAGTTTTTTCTCGAAATAATGTCCCTATCACAAAGAATTATAAGCCACTGTGGAAAAAATTGCTTGAAAAATATAATATTAATCTCATAGTCCATGAAGCATGTTCACATTTTACAAAAGAGCTTTATCCAATCGTTCTCAGACTTATTCAGGATGATGAATGGTCTCTAATATATTTTGATGGAACTATGCTTATTTTCATAAAAGATGTTGAAAAGTATTCTGATATTATAAAACAATACAAATTACCGAAAACATTAGTGTACGACGAAATAATCTTTGAGGCTATGCCGGCTGTCAGTCAAAGACCTACTATTTCTACACCTTATTCAAGTCTTGCTTTTGCCTTCATGATGAAAGGGCGGGAAAACGACGCAAAAAAAATGATAGATGCTGCTCTCGAACTTGATCAAAATGACCTTGTAGCCAATTTCTGCAATGCTTATCTCGTTTTAAAGCAAAAGGCAAGGGGAAATTAGTTATATAAAAGTAAGAGTTGATTTGTAAAATATAAAAATGAGAAAAAACTGGCTAAATAAAAATGTATTTGTAACAGGATGTTCCGGGCTTCTGGGTTCATGGCTTGTAGAAGAATTAATCCATAAGGGGGCCAATGTGATAGGACTTTTAAGAGATTATGTTCCTCAATCGAGGATCTACCACGATGGACTTATCCAGAAAATAACCACCGTAACAGGGAATATAGAAGATTTTTATTTAATCGAACGTGCATTAAATGAATATGAAATTGAAATTGTTTTTCATCTTGCTGCTCAGACAATTGTGCCTATAGCAAATAATAACCCTCTTTCAACATTCGAGACAAATATTAGAGGAACATGGACTTTATTGGAAGCATGCAGGCGGAACAGGAAGATAAAGAAAATAATAGTTGCTTCAAGTGACAAAGCATACGGCGAACATCAAAAACTTCCTTATACCGAAGATATGCCACTACAGGGGAAATATCCATACGATGTTTCAAAAAGTTGTGCTGATTTAATTGCACAGATGTACTTTCATTATTATAAAATCCCTGTCTGTGTCACAAGATGCGGCAACTTATTTGGAGGTGGAGATCTCAATTTTAATCGTATTGTTCCAGGGACAATACGCTCAATATACTATGGAGAAAACCCGATTATTAGAAGTGATGGCAAATACGTGAGAGATTATTTTTATGTTAAAGATGCAGCAAATGCATATCTCTGCTTAGCAGAAAAAATGGATAATGAAAAAATTATTGGTCATACATTTAACTTCGGAAACGATACCCCTATGACTGTATTAGAAATAACAGGGGAACTTCTTACTTTGATGGAGCGTTCGGATTTGCATCCTGTCATACTTAATGAAGCGAAAGGTGAGATTTTAAAGCAATATCTCTCTTCGAAAAAAGCTCGCAAGATACTTGGTTGGAAGCCAGTGTTTTCTTTAAGAGAAGGACTCAAAGAGACTATAAAATGGTATGAAAACTATTTCGCAACAGTTACAATATAAATATTTCGATATCAATGTTTAAATATAGAAAAAATGAGGGACTAATTGTTCACCTAATTCTCTTATCTTTCTTACTTTTAATAACTTTTTTTTTTAAAATATCTTATGCAATTTCCATTAGAGATTCATTCCTGTGGTTTTTAGGTATCTTCATTTATTTTTTTATACCAGGCAGTATTTTACTGAGGTTTATAGACTTTTATGAAGAGGACTTTTTCCTTAGGCTTTTTCATTCAGTAGCATTTGGAGCAGCTTTTACTCCATTACTTTATAAATTCTTCAGGATTCTCTCCATACCAGAAATGTTATTATCAATTTACCTTGTTACATTTCTTTTCTGGCTCTTTCTTTTATATAAAGATTTAAAGTATAAAAGAATTTTTATTCGTTCATCATCAAAAAATGTGTTACCTCTATTCTTTCTCGTTGTTGTAATACTGTTACTACTTCACTTCAGTTATTTTACTGATATTATCTTTTATAACGGAGGCTTTAAAATACGGAACACTCTACTAACCGAGACCTCTTTCCATCTCGGAATAATAAACATGATGAAGGATATGTATCCACCTTTATTTCCCTATGCAAGCGGGCATGATTTCTCCCATTATCATCTAAATATGCATCTTGAGATAGAGATGTTTTACAGGTTTTTTTCAATTGATACACTGAAGCTCACATATTTTTATTTTCCACTTCTCTATTTTGTTCTTCTTATTTTTATACCTTACAGTTTTATAAAAAGAAATTTTAATTCGCAATTCTTGGGCATTTTTACCTGTATGCTTTTTTTTGGTTCAGATCTTTCTTTCATTCCTGAATTGTTCGATATATCTTCCGGAAAACCATGGATTTTTTCAACAACCATATGGTCCCTTATGACCCTTAACGGTTATCTGCCATCTCTATTTATAATGTTTTTGTTCATATTTTATATGAAAGAATATAATGAAAACGGTAGAGGATCTTATTTAATAATTTTATCTTTTCTCGGATATTCAGCATATGGTTTTAAAAGTTCAATGGGTCCTCATTTAATTGCCACAGCACTTTTGACTGGTATTGTTTCTGTTTTTCTTTTTCAAGACAAAAAAAAATGGATACATTTTTGTACGGCAATGACAATCAGTGCTGTAGCAATAATACTTGAACTTTCTACATTTATGGCAAAAAGCGTTGATGTTTTAGATTTTGACATGCTTAATGGTCTCCGGCGTTCTTTAACAATGCTTGGATATTCACAAGTATCGTGGTTATTATTAAGTTTAATATTTCCATTATATTTACTTTGTGTTTACGGAGCACGGTCATTTGGTTTTTATCTTATAAAAGGATGTTTTAATAAAAAATCTTTTGATCCCGTATTATTTTTTATCATTTTCTTTAGCATATCAGGATTCCTTGTAGCAGAAATTGTATATATAGGTCCTCCAGAACATGAAGTAAACAAAGCATACTTTTTTGCAGAACAGTCTTTTATGTGTGCATGGATTTTATTCCCTTATCTATTCTCAAGAATAAGCAGGAACTGGAAAAAATACTTATTGACAATAGCTGTAGTAATGACAGCTTTCCCCACTTCAGTTCATTTCTTCGTTCTTCGCTCTGCTAATATTTATCATACAGTTGATTCTGATGCTATAGAGGTAACCGAATATCTTAAGTCCACTCCTGTTGGTTCGACTGTTCTCCACCCCCCAATTCATCCTGATGAAATTGGTCCTTCTCTTGCTTCAAATTTTGCCGGCAGACCATCAGTTATAAACCTGTTTCTCTCATTCACACCAGACTGGATAGGAGAAAAAGAACATCTGGAAAGGACACGGGATATAGTAGTATTTTTCAATCCATATGATTCAATCAAGAGGTCTGTAATTTTAAACAAATATAAAGTGGATTATGTCTATGCTCCATCTGCATATGCTGATATTCTTAGTCAGGAATCAATGTTGACAATGAAGTTAAAAAATAAATCTTATGTGGTATATAAAGTGAACTCTAATAAATGAAGTGGTACCATTTAATAAGGAATCAATAAATAATTTTTTATGGAAAATATCTGTGGTATTTGCAATAACATTTTAAGCTCTTCTGCTATTAAAAAAACAGTAAAAGAGGGCAAGTTTTATAGTGTTTATTTCTGCAAACATTGCAGGATTGGCATGACAATCCCTGTGCCTTCTGGGCCCGAGATTTTAAGTTTCTATGACTCCGAAAATTATCGAACATGGGATGGCAAGAGATTCAATACGGTTATAGAATTACTCATTTATATCTCGAGGCTTCAGAGGAAAAAAAGATTAGAGAAGTATTTTACAAAGGGTAGTATACTTGATATTGGGTGCGGAAGGGGTCTTTTTCTGAGTATCATGAAGAACAGGGGATGGAGTGTTTCAGGAGTTGAATTCAATAAAGAAACCGCTCTGAATATTTCAAGGGTTTATGGTTTGAACATCAAGAGTGGACATCCTTCTGACTGGGGGTTTTCAGATAAAAGTTTTGATATAATCACAATGAATCATGTACTTGAACATCTTACAAATCCACTTGATATGATAATTGAATGCAGAAGATTGCTGAAAAAAAATGGCCTTTTTGTATGTGCTGTCCCAAATTTCGAAAGCCTTCAGGCTTTTATTGGAAAACATCTATGGTTTCATCTCGATATTCCTTATCATATTTATCATTTTTCTGAGCCTGGATTAATCCGTTTATTGGAAAATAATTCTTTTAGAATCCTAAAAATAAGACGATTTGATTTGGAATATAATCCCTTTGGATGGTTACAAACATTATTGAACGTCTCCGGTATCAAAAAAAATCTTCTCTTTAATATACTTAAAAGACCCTCAATCAGAAGTAAGCTGTTTAAAGATATTAATCATTGGCATATATTATTCACATTTATGGCTATTCCATTATATGTGCCTTTATCTATCGCACTTTCATTATTCGAGTCCTTTGTATTAAAAAGAGGAGGCACTGTTGAGATATTTGCCATTAAAGAATAAATTTAATTGTATTTACCTATGATTCTTGGGAAAAAACTAGTTGTAGTAATGCCTGCTTATAATGCTGAAAAAACCCTCATTCAGACATATGAAGAACTACCTCATGAATATGTAGATGAGGTTATTCTTGTTGATGATGGCTCTTCAGACCGAACAGTAAAAATTGCTGGAGAATTGAATATTAGAACAATAATTCATAGTACAAATAGGGGGTATGGAGGTAATCAGAAAACCTGTTATCGTGAAGCATTAAGTCATGGAGCAGACATAGTTGTTATGATACACCCTGATTACCAGTATTCCCCCCGTCTTGTAACTGCTATGGCATCAATGATTGCATCAGGACATTACGATATTGTGCTCGGGTCGAGAATACTCGGGGGGATGGCTCTAAATGGAGGTATGCCATTGTATAAATATATTGCGAATAGAATCCTCACACTAATTGAAAATATTATTCTCGGGGCAAAACTTTCTGAATATCATACAGGGTTTCGTGCATTCAATCGCAGAGTCCTCGAAACATTGCCTATCGAAAAAAACTCTGATGATTTTGTATTCGATAACGAAATTCTTGTTCAAGCTGTCTCCTTTGGCTTCAGAATAGGGGAAATAAGCTGTCCGACAAGATACTTTAGAGATGCATCTTCTATAAACTTTAAAAAGAGTGTTATTTATGGATTTGGTGTCCTATTTACTACGATGAAATATCTATTTCATAAATTGGGTATCATGAGCTTCACTATTTTTAAAAAAGATATTATAAGCAGGGAAAATAGAAAATAAATTCTGTTAAACTAATTAACAATGGATGTATTATATGCTTCAAAGTATCACGGATTAGAAGAAAATTACTGGTGGTTCATTGGCAGAAGGGATATTATAATTCATTTAATAATGAAGGCACGAAAAGACATTGAAATATTAGAAGTTGGATGTTCGGGTGGACCGCTTATGCTATCTTTAAAGAGGCATGGTTTTGTGAATGTAAATGGTATTGATATTAGTAAAGAGGCAATTGACCTTTGTAAAAATAAAGGACTTAATGAAGTTTTAGTCTCTGATGCAGAAAATACTGGGTTAAAAAATCAGTTGTTTGATCTTATTATTGCTTCTGATATTCTGGAACATCTAAGAGATGATGAAAAGGCACTTATTGAATGGCATAGAATATTAAAACCACATGGCAAATTATTGATATTCGTTCCAGCTTTTAATTTTTTATGGAGCAAACATGATGAAGTGAATCATCATTTCAGAAGATATTCCAGTTTTAGACTCAAAAAGATTTTAAGTAAAGCATGTTTCGAAATTGAGAGAATTTCGTACTGGAATTTTCTTTTATTTATACCAACAAGTATTATAAGGCTTTCTCAACGATTATTATTCAATAATTCAAAAAAAAATGGTGATCAATTATTTCAGGTAAATACTTTTATTAATAAATTTTTAGAAATTATGATTAAATTCGAAAACAGACTTTTATCAGCTGGAATAAATTTCCCTTTTGGAGTAAGTCTTTTTGTCCTGGCTAAAAAAGTATGAGAATTATTAAATTATTATCTGTTGTTGTTCCCTGTCATAACGAGGAGGAAGTTCTTGAATCTTCTCATAATAGATTAAGCCAAAATCTCAATAATTTAATTACGCAAAATGAAATTATGGATTATGAGTTGATATATGTAGATAATGGTTCAACTGACAATACTCTCGAAAAATTAAAAAAAATTTTCAGAAATGACCCCCGATCCCGGATTATTGTTCTCAGGCGAAATTTCGGCTTCCAGGGCTCAATATCTGCAGGACTTTTTCATGTAAAAGGTGATGCTGCTGTAACTATTGATGCTGATCTTCAGGATCCTCCTGAAAAGATCCGAGAGATGATAAAACTTTTTAAAGAGGGATATGATCTTGTTTTAGGTGTACGTGAAGACCGCTCAACTGATTCTTTTTTGAAAAGAATTTTTTCAGAAAATTACTACCGTTTAATGAAACTGATGGGAGTGGAGATTGTACATAATCATGGTGACTTCAGGTTGATGTCAAGAGCACTGGTTGACGAATTTAATGCCCTTCCCGAGAGAAATCGCCTTATACGGGCTATGATTTTACAATTGGAGTCAAGGTACGCTATAGTGCCATATAAAAGGGAAGCGCGAAAAGCAGGACATTCAAAATTCAACATCTCTTCATTATTTTCCCTTGCTGTTGATGGAATTGTCTCCTTCACATACTTTCCATTGAGATTAACATCTGTAGTTGGCATTTTAATATCTTTTTTTACTTTCCTTTTTGCCTTATGGGTTTTATATATAAAATTATTTACCAATAAGTTTATACCAGGTTGGGCTTCCACTTTGCTCCCTATTCTTGCCCTGGGAGGACTACAACTTTTTTTCCTCGGCTTGATTGGTGAATATATTGGAAGATTATATAGCGAGATAAAAAAGAGACCTTTATTTATTGTGAGAGAAAAATATAATCATGACTTCAATGATAAAAGTTTCCATGAAAATATACGGAGGGATTGAGGGATAATATGAAAAATTTTCCTGTTGTTATTTTAGCAGGGGGCTTAGGAACCAGGTTGAGAGAGCAGACTGAATTCATACCAAAACCAATGGTTCCAATAGGAACAAAACCTATCTTATGGCATATCATGAAAATATACTCCCACTATGGATTTAAACGCTTTATTATCTGCCTTGGATATAAGGGTGAAATAATTAAAGATTATTTTCTTAATTACAGGATAAGAAATTGCGATTTTACTATTAAACTTAATAACAATAACGATATTCGTATCCATGACCAGCATAGCGCAGATGACTGGGAAGTTACCCTTGCTGATACCGGCTTAAAGGCTTTCACTGGAGCAAGGGTCAAGCGTATTGAAAAATATATTGATACTAATGTCTTTCTTCTAACATATGGAGATGGGGTTGCTAATATTGATATTGCAAAAACAGTCACATTTCATATTTCCCATAAAAAACTTGCTACTGTTACCGGGGTAAAGCCACCATCTCGTTTTGGCGAATTGGTCGCTGACGGCAATCAGGTGATTGAATTCAGTGAAAAACCGCAGGTTGGGGCAGGATTAATAAATGGCGGTTTTTTTGTATTCAACAAGGATATGTTTAGTTATCTTTCGGATGATGATCATTGCACTTTAGAGAAGGAACCACTGGAAAGACTGGCAAAGGATGGAGAACTTATGGTCTACAAACATGACGGTTTCTGGCAGTGTATGGATACTTTAAGAGATATGAATCTATTAAATGAATACTGGGATAGCGGGGATATACCATGGAAAGTCTGGGGAGATGAATTTAAGAAATAAAACTGTACTTGTCACAGGAGCTACTGGATTCATTGGCTCTCATCTTACGAGGAAACTACTCAGCGAAAAAGCAAATGTTCATATTTTTTTAAAGAAAAACAGCAATCTTTTCAGAATTAAAGACATTAGAGAATATATTAATTTATGGTATGGTGATATAAGAAACTTATCCGAGGTGTCTACTTGCTTGAAACACGTTCAGCCTCAGATTATTTTTCATCTTGCTGCTTTTCGTAATGTAAATAGAGACCCTGATTTAATTGAACAAATGATTGATATAAATTTAAAAGGCACAATCAATATTCTAAAGGGAGTGATAAAGGAAAATATTAATATTGACTGTTTCGTAAGCACAGGGAGTTCTGAAGAATACGGAGATGGTATAGCACCTTTCAATGAAAATCAAAGAGAAAGCCCTGTCTCACCCTATTCAGCCAGTAAGGTAGCAGCTACATATTTCAGTCAGATGATTTGCAAGACAATGCAACTGCCTGTTGTTATACTAAGGCCTTTGCTCACCTATGGACCTTCACAGGATACTGATATGTTTATTCCATCTCTTATTAAACATTGTCTCGACAAAAAGGACTTCCCAATGACAGAAGGTGATCAAACAAGGGAATTCAATTATGTGGATGACATTGTTAATGCATATATCCTTGCTGTAGAATCTCCAGAAGCCATAGGAGAAGTAATAAATATTGGCAATGGTATTGAATACAGAATTAGAGATGTGGCAGAGATGATAGTGCGTATGATGGGGAATCCTATACAGTTGAAAATCGGCGCTCTGCCCAAACGTCCAGGAGAGACAAAACACTTTTTTTGCAATAATGAAAAGGCTAAGAGGCTTCTTGGCTGGTCTCCAACTATTGACCTGTATGAAGGGCTAAAAAGAACAATTAGCTGGTATGAAACTAACTTCTTTGAGAAATCAGCCTGAAATTTACAAATCACGTTATTCAACATTAGGTTTATTTGCTCTTGTCCTTTTAGGTTTAATCATATATTCAAATATTCTTAATGCCCCATTTGTTTTTGACGATTTTATTTCAGTCATAGACAATGAAACAATTAAAGATTTCGAAACTACACTGAAGAAACATTCTAATACCCGATATATAACCATGCTGAGTTTTGCTCTTAATTTTGCTCTGAGTGGGGTAAAGCCTTTTGGATATCATCTTATTAATAATCTAATTCATATCATAAATGCACTTCTTATTTACTATCTTATTATTATTACCTTTAATACGCCCTTTTTTAGAAATTACATAAAAAATGAGTCTGTTAATTTCTCAAGATATTTTTTGGCTTTTTCATCAGCCTTTATTTTCATATCTCATCCGATTCAGACACAGGCTGTAACATATATAGCACAGAGAGCAACCTCTATGACAACATTGTTCTATCTTCTTTCTCTCATTATGTATATAAAATGGAGACTCATAAAAACCTCCCTCCCCCTCAAGGGAGGAGGGGAAGGGAGAGGGTGTGAAATTCAAATTCGCAGGCTAAAGCTTGCGGCTACACCATATACCCTGTATGCTATTTCTTTTATTTCTGCGGTTCTCGCGATGAAAACCAAGGAAATAGCTTTCACTCTGCCCGTCATCATTATTCTCTATGAATTTTCTTTTTTTTATAATCCTTCAATCAGATTTAAGGCAACTTTGAAATGGAGGAGATTCCTGTATCTTTTCCCCCTGCTACTTACAATGCTCATTATACCTCTCAGTATACTCAATATCAATTCCCCTTTTGAAAATATTCTTGAGGACGCAGATAAGTTCTCGAAAGAAACCCCTGTAATTGAACGCACTGATTATCTCTTTACTCAGTTCAGAGTTGTGGTTACATACCTGCGTCTACTAATCTTACCTGTCAATCAAAATCTCGATTATCGGTTTCCTATATATCATTCTTTACTGAATATGCATGTATTATTATCATTTCTTTTTTTATTAATAATAGCTTCAGCGGCCGTTTATCTTTTTTATCGCTCAAGGAATGAAAAACACGATTTGAAATCCATCAGCAATCAATATTCAGCCCTTCACTTTCGACTGATCTCCTTTGGCATTTTCTGGTTTTTCATCACACTTTCTGTTGAATCAAGTATTATTCCCATAAGAGATGTGATTGTTGAACATCGATTATATCTTCCTTCTATAGGTTTTTTCATTGCCTGCATATCTTTGGCAGACTACACAATTAGTCGATTGAAAATAAAGGTTTTTTTAGTCATCCTTATCATATTATCGCTTTCAATTAGCACATACTACCGGAATACCATCTGGAAAGATCCGCAGAAACTCTGGGCAGATGTTATCAAGAAGGCTCCGACTAATGTAAGGGCTTATAATGAACTTGGAGCTATTTTTAGAGATGAAGGAAGATATACTGAGGCCATGGAACAATTTGAAAAAGCATTAATGATAAATCAGAATTATGCCTTTACCTATTATAATATTGGCTACGTTAATTATAAACTTGGGGAATATGAAAATGCTTTAATATATTTCAGAAAAGCTCTCGATTGTGAATTAACCCCACAGCTTCATATGGAAATCTTTAACTCTATTGGCATTTTATATAGTGAAACAGGCAAAGATGAAGAGGCTGTTACTGCCTTCAAGAAAGCCATCGAAATTTTACCATCATCTGTCATTCCATATAATAATCTTGGCCTTCAGTATATAAAAATGGGAAGATTCGATGAATCAATTAAGATACTCGAAAAAGGTCTCAAAATCAGAGATGACCCCCATCTCCGTTCAAATTTGTCCCTCGCACTGTCCAAGAAGAAATGAAATAAATAATAATTCAAAAATGTGATAAATTGTTTTATAATTTTCAATAAAGACGAGGAGGGCTGAAATGAATAAAAAAGGAGTTACATTAATTGAACTTCTTATAGTTCTGGCAATAATTGGCTTTCTTGCTGCAATTGCAGTCCCTGCTTATATCGGCCAGCAGAAAAAAGCTACAAGAAGCGAAGCATACAGTAATCTTGAAAATCTGAGGCTTTTGGAAGAGCAATTTTTTGCTGAAAATGGTCAATATACTGGAAATCTCGGAACATGCAATCCAGATAATGACAATATAGCAGCGATACAAGCAGTTATCCCGGGTTTCAGACCTGGCACTGGTCTTAGTTTTAGCTATTGTATAGAGCAAAATATTAATATAAATGGTGTAGCTCAAACCCCATGTTTTAGAGCAAGTGCTTTCGGAAATAATGGAACACGTGTTACAGGAGATACGTTCAGGATAGACTGCAATAACAACAGAAACTTTTAACGCAATTTTTTAAAATTCTCTTGACAATATCTTCAAATTTTCTGTATTTTTAAAATCTCAAGTATTTAAATTTTGACGTTTGAAGGGGGGTAGAGAATTGTATGCTTTAGGTACCCATTTATTAGTTGAATTAAAGGATTGCAATCCTGAAATTCTAAAAAGCCTTGAAAAGGTCAAAGATTTAATGGTCTCAGCAGCAAAAGAGGCCAGAGCTACTATAATAGACATTTCCTTCCGTGAGTTTCAACCATTTGGTATTAGCGGTGTCGTTGTCATAGCAGAGTCTCATTTAACAATTCATACGTGGCCTGAATATGGCTATGCAGCAGTTGATATTTTCACATGTGGTGAAACACTCAGACCAGAAATAGCAGCTTCATATTTAGTAAAAAAATTAGAGTGTAAAAACCCATCGATTGTAGAATTAAAAAGAGGGATACTTTCGCATGAAAACGAGAAGTTACCACACAAGATACCTGATATACCTCCTGTAGAAACACCATGTTATCAAGCGATTGCACGGTAAGAGGGAAATAAAAATATTTCTCTAATCTTCCCGGTCCGTTAAGGCTGCAATACCAGGTAGTTCTTTACCTTCGAGAAGCTGAAGTGACGCACCTCCACCGGTAGATATAAAAGAAATTGTATCTGATACCCCTGCTCGATGCACCGCAAGGTCGGTATCACCTCCACCAACAATCGTAAAGGCATAAGCTTCTGAAATTGCATGGGCAATTTCATATGTGCCCCTCGAAAAAGCATCTATTTCAAACACACCCATCGGACCGTTCCATAAAATTGTTTTCGCATCTTGTATTGCTTCAGAGAAAAGTTTAACAGATGCCGGCCCGATGTCGAGAGCCCTCCAGCCTCTTGGTATTTCAATAATCGGGACAATCTTGATTACGGTTCCTGGTTCGGTATTCTGTGCAATAACACAATCGACCGGCAAATAAAGTTTTATCCCTGCTTCTTTCAGCTTATTAGAAATCCTCTGAGCAGTCTCAAGCATTTCGTCTTCAACGAGTGAGTTCCCTATCTCATAACCCATAGATTTTATAAATGTATATGCCATACCACCACCTACGATAACCTTATCAACTTTACAAGCCAGATTTTCGAGAACTCCAATTTTTCCTGAAACCTTTGCCCCTCCAAGAATGGCCACAAATGGTTTTATTGGATTATCAACAACTCCTTTGAGGTATTCAATCTCTTTTTTCAAAAGAAATCCTGAAACAGATTTAAGAAATTTAGTCATACCGACTGTTGATGCATGTGCTCTGTGAGCTGCACCAAAAGCATCATTTACATATATATCAGAAAGCCTTGCTAATGACCTTGCAAATTCTTCATCATTTTTTTCTTCCCCCTCGTGAAATCTAAGATTTTCTAAAAGAAGAACATCCCCATTTTTCATCTTAGAGACTAATTTTTCAACTTGACTGCCAATACAATCTGGAGCAAAAACAACCTCTTTATTAAGGAGCCGCTGAAGTCTTTTTGCAACAGGAGCAAGGCTATATCGCAAATCAACCTTCCCTTTTGGTCTTCCCAGGTGTGATGAGATTATAACTTTTGCACCTTCATCTATAGCATAATTTATAGTTGGGAGGGTTGATCGTATTCTTCTGTCATCTGTAATCTGAAGATTCTCATCGAGAGGCACATTAAAATCTGCCCTGATGAAAACCCTTTTCCCTTTAATATCAATATCCTCAATCGTGAGTTTATTGAAAATATCCTTAATTGGCAATGGTTCTACAGCATTCTTTTTTTTCATTTTTATGCCCTCTTGTTGATGTATAAAATAAGGTCTCTCAAACGGGAACTATAGCCCCATTCGTTATCATACCATGAAAAAACTTTAGCCATATTTCCCTCAAGCACCATCGTCAGTGTACCATCCACGATAGATGAAGATTCATTCCCGTTGAGGTCAGTCGAAACAAGAGGCTCTTCCGAATACTGAAGAATACCTTTCATTTGACCTTCAGATGCTCTTTTCAAGGATGCATTGATTTCATCTGCTGTCGTACTTTTTGACAATTCAACAACGAGATCAACGATAGAAACATTTGGGGTTGGTACCCTCATCGCTATTCCATTAAGTTTACCTTTCAATTCTGGCAGAACAAGTCCGACAGCCTTTGCAGCCCCTGTAGTAGTTGGAATCATATTAAGTGCAGCAGCCCTCGCCCTTCTTAAATCTTTGTGTGGAAGATCGAGTATCCGCTGATCATTTGTATATGAATGTATTGTTGTCATAAGCCCTTTTATTATCCCGAATTCATTATGTATAACTTTTGCAACTGGGGCAAGACAGTTTGTAGTACACGATGCATTCGATATAATTTTATGTTTTGTCGGATCTAAGGTTTCCTCATTAACACCCATGCAGACAGTTACATCAGGTTCTTTTGCTGGTGCAGAAATGATCACCCATCTTGCTCCAGCATCAAGGTGCTTGGAAGCTGAGATTCTATCCACAAATCTTCCTGTTGACTCAATTACAATATCCACTCCAAGATCCTTCCATGGAAGTTTCTCAGGTTCAGTAACAGCAAATACTTTTATTTCTTTACCATTAATTTTCACGCTTCCTTCATCTGCTCTTATGTCAGCATCAAAAATTCTATGTACTGAGTCGTATTTAAGAAGATGGGCAAGCGTCTTTGCATCTGTAAGATCATTAATTGCAATAATCTCTATTTCACTATATTCTCTGCATGTCCTGAAAAAATTTCTTCCTATTCTTCCAAATCCGTTTATTGCCACTTTCAAGGACATAAAAACCTCCTTTGTTTAAAAGTTATAAAAATTATTCGTTTTTTCATTACCCCCATCTATTTAAAACCATACCTGTCAAAAGTTTTGGATAAAAATATGTTGATTTTGGAGGCATCCTGAATGATAAAAGAGCTGCCTTTTCTATATCTTCAACCCTTGTGGGGTTAAGGAAAAAGGCAGCAACAAATTCTCCATTTTGAACTTTATCGATGGTGCTCTTAATATCCATATCATATCCAATATCAGCAGTGTGAAATAATTTTTTCAGTATCAACTCGTGGAGTACTATAACATCAATTTCCCTCAGGTCAGGATGTATTTCTGATAAAACCCCTTCCTTGTAATGGAGGACATACCACTCCTTGCTCCCCTTGTAAAAAAAACCAAAAACTCTCCTTTTATCATATAGTCTTTTTCTTATATCAAAATTATCTTTTACAGGTTCGATATCAAAATACTGTGGTAACATCTTGTTCAAATCCTCGGGGATTTCTTTCAACAATCTGTGCGTCGGTAAAATTGTTATGCCTTCACTAAGCATATTCGCCAGAAACATAAGAACATAACCATATGGTTCATCTATTGACGACATTTTATTAATATTTTTTTCTTTATAAAACTCAAGTGCTGTTTCATATCTGTGATGTCCATCAGCAATAAAGACAGCTTTGTTCTTAAGTTCTTTTTGAATTATCTTTATCTTCTCACTATCATTAATCTCCCAAAGCCTGTGAACGTCCCCGGAGATATCTATGTCTTGTATATAAGGTTTTTCATGGGAGATACCCAACAGCACGTCTGAGATACCTTTTTCTGAACTCTTATATAATGAGAATATGGGACTTGTGTTAGCTTCACAAGATCTCATAAGGTTTAACCTGTCAAGTTTCGGTTTAGCATGTGTACACTCATGAGGGTAGATACTTCCTTTACCCAGTTCTTCGAGTTTTACAAGGCCGAGAAATCCAATAAGTTTCTTTGTTTCAGAATGAATATTGTAAGACATTTCATATACATAGAAAGAAGGTTTTTTACTTTGAATGAAAATGCCTTCTTTCATCCATTCATCAAAATATCTTCTGGCTCTTAAGTATTTATTTTCTATTTCATTATCTCCTATTTCTTCCTTACCAAAATCTATTCTTACAATATTATATGGGCTCTGCATGTATAACGCTTCCCTATATTCAGGCGTAATAATATCGTATGGAGGAGCTAAGACATCCTCTATTGAAACTTTAGACGTATTGTAAAGAATTCCCTTGAACGGGATTACTTTTGCCATGATACAGATTCCGTTGATTTAGATATATATAGAAAAAATTTTTTCTATCTTAGCATGTCTATCAACCAAATTTAAATTAAAGGGCCTCTTTGGCGGTAGCTGCTATAACCTCCTTAATATTCTTATCGAGAAAATCCGGGATATAAGGGATATTCAGATTAAGAAATCCTGAAGTGATTGCAGATACTGCATCTTCCCTCGCTATACCTCTTGACATTAAGTATTCAACCTGTTCTTCGGCTATAGGACCAATAGAAGCCTCATGGGACAATTCAGCTTTCGTTGCACCTTCTGAAAGTAGCTGCGGGATAGCATAAATCTTAGCCCTTTCAGAGAATAGAATGCCCCTGCAATCAAGATGAGCCAGACAATAATCTTTTGTCTTTGCTATAAGATCTCCCCTTGAGTAGACAGTGCTCTCGTCAGCTGCTATTGTTCTTGCAATGGATTCACCCCTTGTATCTTTTCCTTC
Organism: Nitrospirota bacterium; assembly: GCA_013388455.1. Taxonomy (NCBI): domain Bacteria; kingdom Pseudomonadati; phylum Nitrospirota; species Nitrospirota bacterium. The sequence goes on along the minus strand of JACAFF010000019.1, from coordinate 4,850 downwards.
GAGGATTATTCTTGAGCCGAGATCAATATATGAGTTTTTAAGACCATATACAACTGTATTAAACTTTGCTGAAGCTCTGTCTCCTTTAAGATAAGCTACGGGGAAGGCCTGAATGGATTTGACAGGTTTGAGGAGAACATAATTGCTTACAAATGATGCATCATCCTCTATAACAGCCCATGTCCTGGGTCTCACATGAAAATTTTCAGCCCAGTTATGGATCATCGTGAAAAACAACCTGCCTCCCTTTTTTACATAAAATTCAGAAATCCCGAGATGTATTCCTTCAGCATTGTTCTTTGATAATGTACAGCCGGTTATGACCTGAAGTTCAGCTCCTTCCTCAACGATTATAATATTATGCACATTCTGACTTACATAGTTTTCTGCAACAAGCAAACAAGATTGCACAGGATATTTTGGTTTCTGATCCGGGAAAACCCTTATGAAATAACCATGCGTCATATTAAGAGCTACCTGAGCCGTATATTTATCTTGATCAATAGGGACGGATTTCCAGAAATACTTTTCCATCCATTCATATTTTAATAAAGCATCTGTTGTGCTCATGATTTCGAGTTGTCCCTCGTATGCTTTATTAAGACTCTCATAAACCACAGACTGATCAATCTGTAAATATGAACCTGAGCGTGATTCTTCTTTTAGATTGATTCCGGTTAGAATTGCTGCTTCTTTGGCCTGATATGAGAGACTTTCGAGACTCTCTATCTTTCCTCTCTCTATATGTTGTGAATAAATCGACAGATCAATATCCGGACCAAAAACCGCTTTTTTTTCTTTTGCTTGTTCAGCCTTTTCTTTTATTTGATTAAGATATTTCTCACTTATCGGCATTCAGCACACCTTCTATATCCATGCTTTTTTACTTCTGAAAGAATATCCCTTGGGTTCCCTCCACAGACAAAATTCCCTTCAAAAATTATATATCCCTTATCAGCATTAACAAAATCAAGGATATATCCTGTATGAGTTATAATTATAGCACCTCTTTTCGGATCTTTTACCTTATCTTTTCCGAGAAGAGAATTTATCGCTTCACCAACCAGTGCAATATTCTCAATATCAACACCAGACTCTGGTTCATCAATAAGAACAAGATCAGGTCTTTGCACCATTAATTGAAGGAGTTCTGACCTTTTCATCTCTCCTCCTGAAAATCCATCGTTTAGTCCTCTATCTAAATGTTCGGAAAGTTTAAGTTTTATAATATTTTCTTCAATACTACCTTTATCTGCACTATTATGTGTGATTATCTCGATAATTTTTTTCAAAGTAATGCCTCTGACAGTAGGAGGTCTCTGAAAAGAGACGCCAAGTCCAATCCGTGCCCTTTCGTAAATATCTTTCTCTGTTATATCTTCACCTTTAAAATATATCTTCCCTTGATCGATTTTGTATCTTGGGAATCCCATAAGCGTCATCATAAATGAAGTTTTCCCGGCTCCATTAGGTCCAAATAAGACGTTTATCTCCCCATATCTCATTGAAAAATTGACACCTTTCAAAATCTGCCTGTTACCAACAGAGACCCAAAGATCCTGTGTTTTTAACATTTCATCCATTTTCTCACCTTTATTTTGTTAAGCTATAAGCTTTCATTAAACATTCAGTAAAACAATGAGTTAAATTACATTTTTCAGGTTAATTTATTTTATGTTTATACAAATTGAGGTAGAATGTAAACAAAATTTTTAAAATAATACGTTAAAAAACAAGTATTGACAAAATTGTTTTAGTTTTTGTATTGTATTTTTAAGAAAAAAACTTCTTTATAAATCGTATTAACCTCCCTGGATAGGCATAGTCCTTCCGGGTTAGAAAAACCACCAGAGAAAAAATCCTGATAGGAGTTTAACGATGGAAAATCAGAAGAAAAGTTTATTGAACGAAAATGTCTCTATTGCAGAATTGAAAGAAAAAACAATAGACGAATTGACGTCAGTTGCACGGGGTTTTAATGTTGAAGGGGCAAGTAGCATGAGGAAACAGGACCTTATCTTTGCTATTCTTCAGGCACAGACAGAAAAGACAGGTTATGTATTCTCTGAAGGTGTACTTGAAATCCTACCTGATGGTTTTGGATTTCTACGTTCACCTGATTATAGCTACCTCCCCGGTCCTGACGACATATATGTCTCACCTTCTCAGATAAGGAGATTCAATCTCAGGACAGGTGATCTTGTTTCTGGACAGATAAGACCACCAAAAGAAAGTGAAAGATATTTTGCCTTACTCAAAGTAGAGGCAATAAATCACGAACCCCCCGAAGAAAATATCAACAGGCCATTATTCGATAACCTTATCCCTTACTATCCCACAGAAAAGATTAAACTCGAATATGACAGTAATGATTATTGTACACGTGTTATGGATCTTATAACCCCAATCGGAAAAGGACAGAGGGGCATGATTGTCGCTGCACCAAGAACCGGGAAAACCATGCTTCTTCAGTCTATAGCAAAAGCAATAAAGAAAAATCACCGTGATATTCACCTGATTATATTGTTAATTGATGAAAGGCCTGAAGAAGTTACGGACTGGAAACGGCAGGTTCCAACAGCTGAAATAATTAGCTCAACATTCGATGAACCACCTCAGAGACATTGTCAGGTCTCAGAAATGGTTATGGAAAGAGCAAAAAGACTTGTTGAATGCAAACGTGATGTAGTAATCTTACTTGACAGTATAACAAGGCTTGCACGTGCTTATAATGCTGTAATTCCTGCAAGCGGAAAGGTACTTTCGGGCGGTCTTGACTCAAATGCTTTACAGAAGCCTAAAAGATTCTTTGGTACTGCACGGAATATAGAAGATGGGGGTAGTCTGACCGTTCTGGCAACTGCACTCGTTGACACTGGAAGCAGAATGGATGATGTTATATTTGAAGAATTTAAAGGTACAGGCAACATGGAATTACACCTTGATAGAAAACTCGTTGACAAAAGGATATTCCCGAGCATTGATATCAATGCTTCAGGCACGAGAAAAGAAGAACTCCTCGTGGAAAAAGATGTTCTTAATAAAATGTGGATTCTGCGAAAAGTCCTTACTCCTTTGAGTACAGTTGAGAGCATGGAATTTCTACTCGGTAAACTCATGGGCACCAAAAGCAATAAAGACTTTCTGGAGATGATGAACAAATAATATTTTTTCTTGCTGCTTAATGAATAAAACTTTAGAAGACGACCATTTCTGTTTTGTATGTGGAGAAAAAAATCCCTCTGGCCTCCACATTCAGTTCAATCTCCATGATGGTAAAGTGTATGCTGAATTCATGCCTCAGAAAATCCATCAAGGTTACAAGGATATAGTACACGGTGGAATACTATCAACACTTCTTGATGAGGCTATGGTGAAGGTTGCCTTGTTGCAGGGTATGCCTGCTGTGACTGCTGAAATCAATGTGAGATTTAAAAATTCTCTCTTGATTGGAGAAAAAGCAATTATTGAAGCAGAAATATTACAAATAAATAAAAAGATTATTGAAACATCAGCGACTGTTAAGAAAATAGACAATACAATAATAGCCAGAGGACATGCTAAATTGCTAAGACAGTAAGATGCTAAACAAGTCTGACCCCGTTCTTTTCAATTTAAGCTTCATCTGCTATTAAATCCCTCAATCTAACAGCATTTCTTATGGCAAAGCCCCCGTGACAGTTATTGAACATGGCAAAGGTCACTTTTGCTCTTTTATTAATATTTTTAATGTAATCCCTGAAGTCCTTTAGCTCTTTGTCAGAATACTGATATGCGAATCTCAAGGACGTGGCTATGCCTTTTTTAAACCAATTCTCCTTGTTTCTTCCATGAAATCTAAAATACGCAATATCAGTAGTCAATTGAGGGATAAAAGGAATCGTGGCATGACTGCCATATTGCGGCTCGTCTGCTATTACATAAGTCATATTATTCTTCATGAGGAAATGAAAGACAGAATCTCTAACATCTTCCGCAAGCCAACTTCCATGCCTGAACTCTACAGCGATAGGATAAGGTTGCATTAGTTCTTTACATAAAAGAATGTATTCCATGTTATTTGCTTTATAGTGAAACCACGGAGGGTATTGAAATACCAGCAATCCAAGCTTGTTATTCATTCTCAGAGGATAAAGCATATCTCTGAATGTTTCAGCGACAGAGCGCAATATTGTTGGCTCTTTTATATAGACATTCCTTTTAGCTTTATCTTTTTCCGGAAGAAGATTGAAAATATCCTTTGGGAGGGTTTTAGGGTCAATCCCGTGTCCTGTAAGCGCCCCATAAACTTTAATGTGAAAAAGGAAATTTTCAGGAGTTCTATTGTTCCATAAATATGCGGTTCTTTTATCGGGAATGGCATAATAAGTAGAGTCCACCTCAACGGTATCAAAATGCTGGGCATAGTACCTAAGTCTGCTTTCGGCTGTTCTTGCTTCTTTAGGATAAAACTCACCGCTTTGAATTAACGTCTTTTCTGTCCATGAGCATGTCCCTACATGAATCATATTTTATTATCTCAGACTTTTCAAAAAAAATATAATGCCCTAAGAAATACTTGCAACTCTATTTTGTATTTTGTGACGTTAAGGTCACTATCAATTTACAGCATTTTCTATAATAGCAGGATATGAATTTTGGTGAAGAATTAAGGGCACTTATAAAAAGTCGGCACATGACATTAACGGAACTCGCTAAGCGAATGTCAGTCAGCCTCTCTTCTTAATCTTGTGTCTTCTTTCAATCTTCTTTTAAACCGTTCATATATCTTTGCTACTGCAGAATAACTTAAATTAGTGAAATATTGTCCAATCTGTATCTTTGAGTAAAAGGAATTACGTAAGGTCAAT